>NZ_JAATWC010000003.1 GCF_012979235.1 Dissulfurirhabdus thermomarina | reverse complement strand
AACGGCCGGAGCGGAGTAGGACGCGCTTCTCCTACCGCTGGACCTCCCGCTCGGAAGCGTGGTCGTGTAGAAAAGGCCTGTTCCCGGGATGCCCACCGTGGCCCGCTTGCCCCTCGGACCGATGGTGAACTTCGCCCCGCGCGGCCCGAACGAGAGGGATCCGCCCGATTTGCTCAGGTTCAGGGTGACGCCCGGTGCGATCCTGATTCGTCTCCAGAAGCGGAAGCTCATCCGAAACGTCCCTGTTACCCTTCGGGCGGATACGGATCCTTGCCGTATGTGTGTTCCGTCTGGATCGTACCGTCCTGCTTGTGAATGATCACCTGTCCAAGCGCCTGCTTCTTCGCCGATTCCTTGGCACGGGCTATGGCCTCGGCCTTCGTATCGTGGCTGCTGGACGCCCTTGACGCATTTTCTTCTTTGACGTTCCAGCCGCCGTCGGTCCGAGGAGTCACATGGTAAGTCTTACGTCTTGGCATTGTTTCACCTCCATGCATGTCGTTCCCTCAAGGCGCATCCTGTTTCCCCCGCAGGCGGTGCCGTTTTGATCGACCCAGTGCATTCGGCTGCTATTGGTGGGATTGATATCGGGAACGCTATTCGGCATTTGGCACCTCCGACCCATCCGTATTCACGTCCTTGACTGCGGAGACCACATCCACGTTGATCCCGTAGTGCTTTCCGAGCTTTTTTAGGACCGTCTTGTGATTTGCCTTCAGTTCGGTGGGAGTCCATTTTTCACTTCGCAGGACACGAAGGGAATTGGGGCAGGTGTCTATGTTTTTCTCAAAGTACCTTTTGCGCTTCTCTGAGTAATCCAGTCGCCCTTGCGACGAGTTCTTGCGCCGGGTTATGAGTACAAAGTTACCGAGCTTGTCGGTCCACTCGTTTCGCTCTTCTTCTGAAAAATCTTTGACCCACTGGCTGTCTTCCGTTGGGTTTTGCGGCAGAACATGCTCGACGGACAGGGTCTCGAAATGCATCCGCTGGTCGTGGTTCTGGTAGAGGTAGTCAAGTTTCAGAAGCAGATATCGGGCAAATCGCCGGCCATATACCGCTCCGTCCAACATTCGGACGAGCGATCCTTCATCAATGTCGAAAACGTCGGTGGAAAAAAGGTCGTCCACAGTGTTGGCGTCATCGATTGCCTGGATGATCTTGTTCATCGCAGCGATACGGTCCGTGGGAGTGTACTGGCAAATCCAGTCGGCCGAGAACTTGTTATCGAGGCGTTTCAAGAACTCCAGAATGCGGTCGTATTTAAACTTGTCGAAATACCTGAGCAAAGGCGGGACCCAGTCCGTTGCAGGCAGCCCCGTGAGCATGACCTTGATAAGGTTGTCGAACTCGAAGCTGCCGCCGGTTTCGTCGTAGTTTTGGCCGCCCAGCAAGGTCCGATAGTGCCCCAGGTATCGCTCGATCAGCTCAAATGTCTCGCGCCCTTTCTTGAGGAGCACGGGTTTTTTCTGACCTGTCGCCTTGTCCCGCTCCTTGGGGTTGTAAATCTTGTCCTCGAACTCCTGAAGAAGACTCAGCCGCGCCTTGTCCTTCACCAGGATGGTCCGCACGTGGTTGAGGAATCGATCAAAGTCATCCCCAAGCTCGCTTTCCGCCTCCTCCCACATTTTGGCGTACTTGACCTTCTCTTCCTCGCTCTCCAAGGCCCCGAGATTCATGGACTTCAGGATGTCGCTGTTGCGAAGGGGGATGCCCCGATCGTTAAGGATCATGAACAACCGGAAGGCATCTTCAAGGTCTTCGGTCGAGACGTAGATGAGAAGCACCTTGTTGAGGAGAAACTGGAGCAGGTCTTCGGGCTTCGTGTTCGGGTTCTCGCGGAAGAACCCGCGGATCTCGAGGATGGCGGCGGCCATGTTCCGCACGGATACGTCTCCTCCCTTGGAAACCATACGCTTCAGGTCATCCTCTCGGTTCGTGCCGCCGTCGGCCTTGACGAACTCATCGATGAACTTTTGCACCTCATCACGTATGGCGAACACTAGGCGGGTTCGTTCCGGAATGACCTTGTATTTGCTGGCTTTCTGATAGATGCACTTCTGACAGTCGTCCTTGGCGTCGGGGTCCTCCGCCAAATCTCGCAGCACGGCAAAAAGCATGAGCAACGTCGCCATGCGCTGCTGCCCGTCGAGAAGGTCGTTTTCGTCAAACTCCTGTCCGCTATCCGGCGCTGCGGGCTTGGACTGGAACACGAACGAGCCCAGGAAATACTCGAAATCGGGCTTTTCCGTCATGGCAAAGGTCACGTCATCAAGAAGGTCGGCAATCTCTTCCCGGCCCCACACGTAGGGACGCTGGTACTCGGGAACCCGGAACCACATCCGGGAAAAGATATCCTTCACCAGAATCTTCTCGCTCTTGATCTCGCCTCTTGACGGCATGTTCACACCTCTCTGGTTTCCTGGTTCGTATTCAGCCGTACCCGGCCAGCACATTCTGTCAGCATTCTCGGCCCACCAATTCTCTCGGCAAACATATCGAGAATTTCATAGAAGCGAATCAGATCATGGAGTCGATGATCCGAAAGCGTCATGATCCGCCTCCCTTCGCCGCTGGCAGGCTTTCCGTGCGGAGCATGATCAAGTCCTGGTCAAGGCCGTGTCGCAGCACATCGAGCCGTCCGGATACCGCGACCAGGTGGTCTGCGGATATTGGGCTGAGACGGAACGGGAACAGGCTCGTGGAATCAAGGACCGTTCTCAGAGCCACCGAACCGTTGGGATGAGCGTGCAAGAAGGCCTCGGCCAACCAGGCGATAAGCTCCACCTGAGCTATGGCGAGTGAAAGCCCAGAGGTGTAGATGCCTTTTTCCGATGTTTCCTTCAGGACCTCCCAATCGACGAAGCTCCGCAGCACCCGTCGTGCAGCTCTGGATACCGTGTCGCGTTCCCCATATTGCTCCCGCACACGGCGCTGTACCTGGCTGGCTGCGGCCGTTCCCTGGAGCCTGAGCAGTCGCCCCACATGGGCCGCTACGGCCCCCCAGAACGGATAAACCGCCATGGCCATGCCCCAGTGGACCGCGATATGGTCCTCACGCGGCAGGTGTGAGAGAAGCTTGAGGCCTTCCCGCTGAAGGGGATGGAGGTCGCGCGGGGGGCGGACCCAGATCTTCATCAGGATGGTGATCACCTTCTCCCGATTGCCGCGTTTGGCATTCCCGCCGACAGACAGCTTGTCTTCGAGCAGCTCTTGGAGGGCGCCCCCGATGGACGCCTCGTCGTTTCCGGCAAGCACCAGGTTGGCCGTTCTCTCCAGCCATTCAAGACGGACCCGCTGGCTGAAACCGATCTGGGTCAGGCGACTGTTCATCGGTCCCTCCTATCGATCTGGACAAGAGGGACGAGCAGTTCCTCGACACTAATGCCACCATGACCGACGAGGGTTTCACCCGCCCGCACGAAAGCAGCCCGGTTCGGAGCGATGAGGGCGAGGTAGTCCTCTGGGAGGCCCACCGAGGGCCACTCCAAGGACTCTAGGGACAAAACGGCAGGATTGCCGTTTTGGGCAGCCGTAGGCTGCCCGGAGGGCGAGCGCCAGGGAAGGCGCGAGTCAATCGCCGCCTTGATTTGAGCCCGGAGCCTGGGATCGGAGTAGACACGCACGCGCTCGCCGCGCAGGTCCGCAACAGCCCCTTCGGCAGGCCGTCCCACGCCTCTCGCCTCGATGTTGCCGTGGTCCGAGGCAAGGTAGACCTGGAAACCGCGGTCATGAAGCAGGCCGAGAAGGTCCCGCATGAATCCCTGCCTGGCCCATTGCCGAACCTGGTTGTGCATGCCCGCCGAACCCAACTCCATGCCGTGCATGATCCGGTCGACCTTGTCGATGACCAGTCCGACGACACGTAGCCTGGGCCGGCTCAGTAGCTCGGAGACCTCGTCCATGTCCCCGTCGCCCAGCCCCTTGGCGTAAGCCACCTCATGCTGCGTCAGCCCCTGATCGACCCAGAACTGCGTCCAAAGGCCCGGCTCCTTGTCTGTGGTATGGATACTCGCCGGGAAGTAGATCGGCGGCTTGCCGGCAAAGGCGGCCTGCCGGGAAACCGAGGTGATGGTGGGAATCCAGGCGAAAACGGCGTTCTCACGGAACCGCAGCTTCGAATCCAGCTCTCCGAGCACCTCGCGCAAGGCGATCCATTGGTCCAGGGCGAGGCCGTCCACCAGCAGAAAAGCGATCTTCGAGCGCCGGTCGTCTCCGAGGCTTCGGGCGAGGAACCGCGGGATGTGATGCAGCATCACCGGTGGCGCGGGCGGAAGGTTGATCAGGCTCGCGTAGCGCTTCACCACCCAACCGGTGAGCGCAGAATCGATCCGGGATCTCAATGCCTCCAGGCGCTCCCGGTATCCTTCCGGCAGGGTGGTGTCCGGCTCCAGCTCCAAGGCGACGAGTTCCGCCCAACGGTAGGCGAAATGGAGCCACTCCCCATGACGCGCCTCCACCGTGGGGTGCGTCTTCTCGATGGAATCCAGCAGCCCCTCCATGCGGCGGCGACGGTTCTCCACGGGGGAGACTTTGATGCCGTAAGCCACCCAGGTCTTGGCGAGCGCTTGCGATTGCTCGTGAGGAACCGGCTGGAGCAAGCCCTCGAGGAAAAGGTTGTCGATGTAAATGCGGACATCGTGGTGATCGAAAGGCAAAAACGTCGGTCCTGGGAACTCGAAGCCGTAGTCCGCCGCGTCCTCGTGGACGGCATCGTCCTTCGGCTTTGCGAGCGAATCCAGGAACACTGGCCAGCGCTCCTGCAGGAACGCAAAGAATGCTTGCGCGTCCGGAATGATGGCTTCCAGAGGCCAATCCTCGAACAGGCCGTTTTGACGAAGCACCTGGATAAAGCGCTCATCGAGAATGGCCGGAATTCGTTGTCCGCGGTAATGGCGGCGCAGCAAGACACGGAGCAGGTCCGATGGCTGCTTGATGAGTTCCGGCGCGATCTCGAACACATGACGAAGGACGAACTCCTTCGTAGCATTGTCGCCGAGCTGCCCCGGCGCGTGCTTCGTCTGCGCATCGAACAAGGCGTCGAGATCAGCCCGGTCGAGCGCCGCGACCACGGGATAGCTGAGATTCGGGAAGAGATCGCCCAGGTTGAACGAGAGCTTGCGGCCAGCCTGCAGCAGGTCGTAGGGCAAGGCATCGAGATCGCTCGACGGCGATCTCAGCACCACCACCAGATCGGTTTTCTCGCCACGGTCCCAGCGGGAGCGGAACTTGGATTCGTAGGCATAGCGAAAGGCGACATGATCCTCGAACGGGATCAGCTCAAAGCCCCGTTCCCGGATCCCTTCGAGGACACCTTCTTCAAGGAGCAGGCCATCCGGATCCGCGACCAGGGTAAGCCGGGCGACACCAGCGGTAAACTCCTTCAGTATCTCGGCCCGCCATGAATTGAACCACGGATCAACACGGATGGACTCGGATGGATTCATGACACAATCCTTTTCCATTCGAGTCGTGCCCGGCGGAAGTTCAAGATCAGACCCAGCGGTAGTCCCGTGATCTTGAGATAGTTGAGCATCTGGCCGATCTCATGGTCCGTAATCCTATCGATCACTTTTGTGTCTACGACGATCTTGTCAAAGACTATCAGGTCCGGAACGTACTCGCCTACCTTGACGCCCTTGTAGATGACATCAAAGCGAGGCTGCTGCCGACACATAATCCCCTGCTGTTGGAATTCGACAACCAGAGCATTCTCATACGGCTTCTCCAGCAGCCCATGCCCGAGCGTATTCAGCACCTCCATCGCGCAGCCGATGATGCGCCGTGTTTCATCTTCATGAATCAATCTGTGTTGATCCGCGTTCATCCGTGGTTCCCCTCCACGCGGACGAGAAGCAGGGGCGCCATTTCCGGCAAGATCTGGGCCCTGCGCTCGAGTTGTTCCCTGAAGCGTTCTTCCTCCTGTTCCAAGAGACTCAGGCGATGGTTACGGACCTGGGGCAGTCCGATGCGCTCGATGGCTCTGCGTCGCGCAGCGAAGGCGTACTCGCCCTTCTCACGCTCCCGAGCAAGACGCTCCCGGTGAGCCTGCACCAGCTCGTCGTAAATCGTCTTCCCCTGTTGTTCCGCCGCCTCCTGCAGTCGCTCGAAGGCTTGATGCGAGGTCTCGACGTCCAAATGCTGCAGGATCGTGGGCGCAGTGGTCAGCAGTTGATCCCAGATGTGCCGGGCAGTTGGCGCGAACACCCGACCGTCGTCGGCCAGGAACAAGGGCATGATCCGGCGGCGGTTCCAATCGGCGGTCGAGATCGAGATTCGCCAGAGTGACCAGAAACCCATGATCTCTGGGGCAAGGCCAGGAAGCGTGATGACCGGGACCGATTGTCCCGGGGCAAAGGGAGGTAGGCGCATGGCCAGCCCACGCACCTTGGGAGCTTCCAGCGTCACGTGGCGGCTCAGAGGCTTCTCTTCAGCCTCCTTGTTGGTGAAGACGACATTGGTCAGTCGCTCGCTGCCCGGCCACGTGAGATCCCAGGCGCCGTTCTTTCTCTCAGCCCTGCCGCCGTGAGCCCGCAGGTAGCTTACCGTCATGCGCTCTACCCAATGCGGGAGCGGGTGGGCCAGCAGCCGCTGGGCCTCACGAGGGTCCAGGTCCTCGGTAGGGCCGAGCACGGAAGCGCTCTGTCGGGACTCCCAGGCCTGCTCCTGGATGCTTTTCAGGACCTCGTCGACCTTCGTTTCCACCACATCGGGATTGAGGATGGCCTCCACATACAGATCATCGAAGATTCTCTCCGCCTGGGCAGAGTCGAGCACGTCACCGGTCTTGTCGATGCCGAACTCTTCGAAGATGACCGCCAGTTTCTCCTCCAGGACCTCGCGGACACGGTGTTCGACCGAGTCCTCGAACACGAAGTTGATGGCGCGCACCGTGTGGGTCTGGCCGATGCGGTCCACCCGGCCGATGCGTTGTTCCAGGCGCATCGGGTTCCAGGGGATGTCGTAGTTGATGACCACATGACAGAACTGGAGGTTGAGACCCTCACCACCAGCGTCCGTCGAGATGAGGATGCGGGCATCCTTGGCGAATGCGTCCTGGACCCGCTTGCGCTCCTCCATGTCCATGGAGCCGTTGAGGCATACCACCTCGAAGCCGCGCTCGGTCAGGAATCGCATAAGCATCTCCTGGGTCGGCACGAACTCGGTGAACACCAGCACCTTGAGATCCGGGTCGCCTTCCTCGGCTTGGAGGCGGTAGATCCAGTCCAGGAGCGCTTCGGCCTTAGCGTCCGGGCCCTGGCTTTCGCAGCGCTTGGCCGCTTCCAGGAGCAGCTTCACCTCGGCCCGTTCATTCTTCAGGGCCTTGAGCCGGGTCTTGAGCAGCGTGTCCATCTGCTCCTGGCCGTCCAGGTCGGCCCAGTCCTCCTCGGAGACCATGGGGAAGAGTGTGAGCTGTTCCTGCGGGGCCTCGAGCGCTTCGAGGCGCCGCTCCAGGGTTGTGCGGATGGCGCGGGTGCTGGAGACCACCAGGCGCTGCATCAGGATCATGAGGAATCCGATGTAGCTGCGCTTCTCGCGCATGGCCTGGTTGTAGCCTTCGCGCACGTATTCGGTGACCGCCTCGTAGAGTAGCCGTTGATCCCGGTGGCGATCCTCCCAGGAGACCGGCGCCAGCTCCGTGCGCCGGGGCTTGAAAAGCGGCTTGCCCTCCGCGTCGATGGCCCGGCGCTTCTCCGTGCGGATGACGTAGGGCTGTACCCGCTCCTTGGTCACGCTGCTCACGTCGGGGAAGGCCTGGGCGTCGACCAGGGAGATCAGCCGGTGGAAGGCATCTGTCTTGCCCTGGTGCGGCGTGGCGGAAAGCAGGAGCAGGTAGGGCGCGGCCTCGGCCAGCCCCTGGCCGAGCTTGTAGCGGGCCACCTGGTCCGTGCTCCCACCCAGGCGATGGGCCTCGTCCACGATGACCAGGTCCCAGCCGGCGGAGATCAGGTCCTCGAAACGCTCCCAAGCCGCGCCGCTGGCATTGGCGGGCGGTTTCACGGAATCCATAGAAACGACAACCTGGTCGAAGGCTCGGAATGGATTGGAATTGGCGGCGCGGAGTGCTGAGTGCTGAGCTACGAGGCCTGAGTTGTTTCCTTCATACTCAGTCCTCAGTCCTCGTAACTCATCACTGTGGATTGCCGAGATGCGCTTCAGGCTCTTATAGTCCTCTGACATGATGGGATGGAACTGTTCGTTGAAGTGCATCGCCATCTCGGCAATCCACTGCGTCACCAGGCCCTTCGGGGCGATCACCAGCGTCCGCCTCACCAGGCCCCGAAGTTTGAGCTCCCGCATGATGAGACCTGCCTCGATGGTCTTGCCGAGGCCCACCTCGTCCGCCAGGAGATAGCGCACGCGGTCGTTGGAAATGGCCCTGGAGAGCGCTCGAATCTGATGCGGCAGCGGGATGACGGACGATTCGATGGGCGCAAGGAGAACGTCCTGCGTCAGCGCATCGGCGACCCGCGCCGCGGCGGCGAGATAGGTCAAGTGATGAGTGCTGAGCGTTGAGCATTGAGTTGAGATTTCGTCAGAGCGCACGCGGACTACAGAGTCGCTACTCGGCAACCAGACACGAAAAATCTCATGGCCCCAAAGAGCTGTACGTTCGATGATGCGTCCGTAAGTGCGATGGGCGGGAAGGTAAACCCAGTCGCCTTCACGGCAGTGCTGAGCATTGAGCATTGAGTGTTGAGCATCGTTTCGCATCACTTCCCAGCATCCCTTTGTTTTTCGACGGATACGCGCAGACCACCGATGATGCGCGCGACTTCTTCGGCCTGGTGCAAAAGCCTTTCGAAGGTAGCTTTGTCGATGTAACCAACATCGTAGGCGACATAAAGCTGCGAACGGACCTCGGCACAAGAGGCCTTAGCAGTCGAAAGAAACTGGTGAAATTCAGCCCTTCGATTTCTCTCAAAGCCTTCGGCGATATTCGACATCACCGACACCGCCGCCCTCTGAATCTGGCCGGAGAGTCCAAAATCCCTGGCAAAAGCACCTTGCCTCGTCACCTGATAGATTTCCTTCGTTAGCTCACGAGCTTTCTGCCAAGCAATTAGGTCTTCGAATCGATCAATCTTAGCCATCGTAACCTCAACTCAACGCTCAGGACTCAAAGCTCAGCACTGAATTGACCCGGCAGAGCTCCCCGTGCTCGGGGCTGTAGTACCAGTCGGAATTCACTTCTTCCACGGAACCTCCTCAATTTGTCCAACCCACCGCTGCTTCAAACGATTACCATAGGTCCCCGAGTATCCACATATAGCCAAAATACTCATCTCCAGATACCACAACCCCAGGTTCCACGCCTCGTAATATACGTTCCTAAACTGGCCGCGGTGCTTATGCTCCGGATGAACCAACGAATTTCTGATTTCCGTTAAAGCGTGGGGTGCGTCGAGCAAGTTCATTTGGCTGTTGCTCGCCAGTCTTTGCAACTCGGAAGTCTCAGCGGGGATCTCAAGGGGGATTCCCAAAGACGAAAACAACAAACGGAATTTGTCCGACGCCCAAAGATCTTTGAACCCCTTCACTGTCAGGAGTCGTCTGTCCTTTACTGCGAATTCGTAAGAAAGCCGCTCAATCGCCGCCTGAGTAAGAATAATCCCTGCATCAATCCCACGCGATGAATGGTTGGCATTCAAGTACCAGTAAATGACCTCATGCAACGCTTCGCGCCAGTCGTCATGTGCCCATCTCTTCATGAAGCCAGGGAACAATGCGGCCAGCTGAGAACTGTTATGCGGATCAAACCAAGATAGCGGTGTATGCCAAGGTTCTCTGGGTGATGACCAAGTCTCCCACACGCGGTTGTCGGATGCATCGAACCCGACCGCACATATCGGCTCACACCAGGCACCCTTGGCAAAGGACAGAAAAAATCGAAGCGCTTTCAAGCATTCATCAGCATCTTTGCCAGAAAATGAAGAGCAGTCTGTCTTTTCAAGGCAGCCAATATGAGTTAAGCGGTTCCCACCTTCTGCTTTGAGCCTCTCAATATTATCTCTTGTCTCAAGTAATGATTTGAGTTCGACCTTCCATCCATCACATGTCAAATCGACATGCTCAATGGCATGTATCGTCGTTCCGTCTTGCTCCGTAGACCGCCGAATCCCCAGTAAATCGACGAAATTAGACAGGTGGAACACAACTCGTGTCATTTGCGTAGAGTCGTTTCCAACTCCGATAATCGGCTCAGACTTCGGACACCATTTAACGGTCATTTCCTGAGCAGTTGCGTCGCCTCCGATATTCAGGAGAAAGCCTTCCACTCGACGACCATTGATAGAAAATAATGAAATCGTCTTCCGCCCGGTCATTGCCATCAAAGCGTCAGTAGGGGGAACACTATTAAATTGCCCATAGAGATAAATATTAGCACGCGGCAAAAGGTCCAAACGAACCTCGCCGTGTCCAGCGTATGTTTTTCCGTCGATGCAGACCTCTGCGTGACCGTGATGGAGTAGCACACTTGACTCACCAGCACTAAAATCAAATACCGGTTCCAATATATGTCCATCCCTATTCATCCGTGGTTCACTCCTATCCCATCCTGGTTACCGCCTGGTCGTACCACATGAGGAGTTTGGGGTCCTCCTGGAGGACGTTCTCGGGGATCTTGCGCGCCACGGCGATGATGGTGGCGTAGTCCCGCTCCTGCCACGCCTTCTTGAAGCCGGCGCGGACGGCCTCGAGGCGGAAGACCTTCAGGCGCCTCGAGCTGGACTCGCGGTACTCCTCGAACTCGCGCAGCAGGGCCCGCCCGCGGAGCTTGTCCAGGTCGCCGGCCTTATTCGGATCCGGGACGTACCAGCGGTCCTTGGCCTTGGCCCGGAGGCGCTCGTCGTCCTTGGGCAGGTTGCGCAGCTCCTTGAAGTTGCTGGAGAGGTAGCTGTGGATCTGACTCGGTACCTCGCCCTTGCCGTCGTAGCGGAGGAAGTTCTGTTCCAGCAGCTCGGAGAGCTCCAAGGGCTTTTCGTGCTTCTGCCAGCCGCCGATCTCCTTGAGGAACTGCGGATGGAGCTCCTGGAAGGTCTGCGGCTTCCTGGTGAGCTGCTGCTTGAGCCATTGGATGGCCGAGGCCTCGTCGGTAACGAAGAGCTGGAGCTGCAGGACCTCCTTCACCTTCATGCGCTTCTTGTCGTACTCCGCCACCTGCTCGGGCAGGAAGTACATCCCGTCGCGCTCCGGGAAACGCTGGGCCAGCCCAGCGTAGAACTCCGCCGCAGAGAGCGGCACCGTCACGCCCCGCTGGACGTGGAAGGCCACCATGCGGTCAAATAATAAGTAGTTCTGACGTTCAGCGACGATTTCCAATCGTTGTCCAAAGTCCAAAGTCTCATGTCCAAGGTCGTCTTGACTTTGGACCTTGGACTTTGGACCTGAGACCACGGCAACGGGAAGTTGCCGTAAGTGCGTGCGGACGAAATCCCAGACACCTTCCTCGGTACCGGCCGTCAGCTTAAAACGTTCCTCAAGGCCACCGTTGGGTTTGTAGGCGGAGATGACCAGGTCCTGCTTGACTGCCGTGCTGGTCATCTGACGATAGGATCCCTGTTGCTTGTCCAGAGTGCGCACATCCGCCACCACGAACCCTGCAGCCAGCATCGCTTCCTGGATGGCGTTCCATACGGCGTTGCGGGAATTATGGAAGACCACCGTCATCCACCTACCCGGCTTGAGAACCCGGCAGTATTCCTCGAAGCACCGCTGCATCAGATGCTGATACTCGGGCAGGCCCTTCTTCTTGGCCTTGTCCACGATCGCTTCCGGCGTGGCATTGGTCAGCACCCGGTGCCAGGACTCCACCAGGAAGTTCAGGTCGGCATAGTAGATGTTCTCGCCAAAGGGTGGGTCGGTGAAGATGTAGTCGATGCTGTTGTCAGGTAGATCCAGCCGGGCGGCGGTGGCGGTGGTGATGACGGCGCTTCCGGAATATGTTCCTAGACCTTGGAAAGCCTTAGCTAGGCGTTTCAGTTTGCCTTCATGAACGTACCAAGGACTGAGTTCTGAATGCTGTGAAGGCACATAATAGATTCCCTTCATGTACTGCGATACTTGAGAAAACCCTGTTGGGCGATACGAGTTGCATATCGAGGTTGTCCAGAAGCCCTGCTCGACGAAAAACAACAGCATGTACTGAATGCGCTTGCCCGGCCATGCCTGGGCCTTGCGCCACAGCGCCGCCAGAGCGTGGGCGGCGCGAGGGAGAAAGAAGTGGTGGATGTGGGTAATACCCGCAATGTCCATCCGCGCCCGTTCATGGGTCATGTGCATATACGGCAAGGCATCTGTCGGAATATCTGATGGCCAAGGAAGGGATTCCACTTTGGAGAGCGTCGCAAAATCGGTCTGATCCGCCTTCTTCTCGTAGCGTGTCTTGCCGATCTTGTAGACGATGAGAGCAGGTTGACGCTTGGGCGTGCGGATGGTGGTGTTCAATGCCTTGTCCAGCTTGGTTTCATAGAGTCGCTCTAGCCGCTTCTTTGTCAGCTCCGCCCCGCAATGGGGGCAAGGAAAGGCATCCTTGACCTTCTTGGTCTCCGGGTCCAGGGCCTGCTCCAGAAACACCACCTCGCCCGCGCAGTCCGGGCAGGTGAACGCCTCGCTCCAGACTGTATATTCGATGCGCCCCTTGGTCTTGCCATCGATATGCAGGGTCTCGTACATCCAGCCGATCTCCTGCTCGACCTCGTCGAGGATTTGGCGCGCGGCACGGGTGAATTTGTTCACATCGAAGGGCAGGTTGTAGTTGGCAGCGATAAAGGTGGCGGCAGGGGCGAGATCACCGAGCACCACACGGCGCGGCCCCCACTTGGGCTTCTTCCGGCCTTCCTTCTCCCATAAGGCTTCGAGATCGCGCTTGTAGCTCTCCGGCGCGGAGCCGCACCATTGCGCCGCCACACCCGTCATGCCGGAGCCGCAGAAGCCGTCCAGAACCACGTCCCCCGGCTCGGTGTAATGGAGGATGGAGGGAACGATGGCCAGGTGCGGCACCTTGGTGTGATACGAATGAGCCTTGTAGATCGGGTCCGTCTTCCCCACGCTGACATCGACCGCGAACGGCTCCTTGCTGTAAGGCACGTTCGGGTCGTAGGGCTTGCCGTAGTGCTTGATGAAGTCCGCGATGAAGGGGTTCGGGCATGCCGTGTAATACGGTGGATCGGAGAGGTTCAGGATGTCCTCGATCTCACCGTGCGGGAAACCGACTTCGTCTTTGTAAAGACGAAGTAAGTCCAAGGTCCCATGTCCAATGTCCAAAGTCGAACCGGTTCCCGACTCGGGACCTTGGACTTTGGACTTTGGACTTTGGCGCGCCGCTTGCGCCATCCGTTCGGCCAGCTCCCGAATGCGCTGCTCATCGCCGACCGGCCACTTTTCCAGGGATTTCAGGCGCGCCACGGCGTCTTCCACCGTGGTGAAGGGCACACCGCCAAGCTTGGCGTGGAGTTCCTCCAGCCCTTCGCGCAATTTCTTCAGAAAGTATTCTCGGCGTTCTTCGTCACTCTCGAAGGTAAGGCCGAGGCATTCGACTGGACCGCGACGGTCCGAGTCCAAGGTCCCATGTCCAAAGTCCAAAGTCGATTGGCGGTGCTTGCGATCAGTCATCGAAACTTGCTCCCCTTGTAATCTGAATTGCGCAGGTACTTCATCAGGCCGGACAGCATCCTGTTGATCTGGAGTGTTGCCTTGGCAAGCCTGTCGAAGGTGTCATGGTCGATGTAACCTTGATCCAAGGCCACGTAGAGCTGGGACCGAACCTCGGCGGATGAGCCTTTGGCCAGGGCAATAAACTGCGCAAACTCCTTGTCACCACCGCGCTCGAATCCTTCCGCGATATTCGACATGATAGAAACCGCAGCGCGCCTTATCTGGTCCTTCAATCCGAAATCTCTCGCGAAGGCATCTCCCTTCGAGACGGCGTAGATTTCCCGAGTGATCTCCCGGGCTTTCTGCCATGCTTCGATGTCTTCGAAACGTTCTATTGTCGCCATCAGATCACCATCCTGGAATGACCTTGGACTTTGGATCTTGGACCTTGGACTTTGGACTTATTCGAGAACAATCCGAACTTTCCCTTGCTCGTTGCCCTTGGTGAGTTCTTCGAGGTATTCCTCAAAGCGTTTCTTCATCTCCGCCGGCGTCGCCGGTGAGCCGCCTTTGAGAAGGGCTGCGCGCAGATCCTCGGTCTTCACCGCGACCTTGACCAGCCCGGAGAGCACCTCCTGCAGGGCGTGAATGAAATCCTGGCCCAGCTCCTCGGGCAGCTTCCGCTCCTTGAGGAAGGCGTCCACCAGCTTCCTGGGCTCGGGCTTGAGCAGGTCGAGGTTGCCGCGGGTGGTCGGGTCCTCCAGGTTGGTGATCAACGTCGCGGTCCAATCTTCGATCATCTTGTCGAGCTCATCGTCGAGCTGGTCTAAGACAACCGCAGCGTTCACCAGCCCAAAGTCCAAGGTCCCAGGTCCAAGGTCGCTGTAACTTTGGACATTGGACTTTGGACCTCGGACTATTTCGGCCGAAGGACGGAAGCCGCAATGCGGGCAGACCGGCGATGCGTCGAGGTCCTGCTCGGTGAGCGCGAAGCAGCTCTTCAGGCCGGCCAGACGGTTCTGGAAATCGGTCAGGTGCTGGCGCGGCATCAGATCGATGGTGGACAGCCTCGAGAGGGTCTTGAGCCGCTCGTCTCCCATCAGCGCGCTCTTGCGCTTGTCCTCGTTCACGCCCAGTCGGGCACGGGTGTGCATGGCGAGATAGGCTTGCACGTAGGACTTCTTGAGGTCGGTGAGCTTGCGCAAGGTCTGCTGACGGAAAGCGCTGGACGTGCGCTGGGCCGGGTCCGACACCTGCGCGAGCACTGCGTCCCGTGTCGCCTTCATCCGCTCCACCCACTCGTGGTCCGTGGGCAGCACCGCCTCGGCGGTGGAGAGATAGGAGGCCACCGGACCCAGGTCGCTCACCAGCTCCTGCAGGGACTCGATCTCCGAGAGGGCCTTCAGGCCGTCTTCGTGACGTTTCACCTCCTGGGCGTCGTAGCGGAAGTTCTTGAGCTTGCCGGGCGAGTTGAACGCCTGCAACGATTCGAGAAATTCTTTGCAGGCGCTGAGTCTCTGGTCCAAGGTCGAAGGTCCAATGTCGCCCGACTTTGGACTTTGGACATCGGACCTTGGACTGATGAGGTTTTGTCCCCAGAACACGATCCCTTCCCGGACGATCTGCTGCGCCCGAACAAGACGTTCGACGTACTCGGAGATGGCTTTCTGGAGCTGCTGGACCGGCTCTTCCTTGCCCTGGGTGACGAGCTGCGCCATGCCCGGCGTGAGTCCGAGCAGCTCGAAGAGTGCCTTGAGCGCGGGCAGGTTCCAGTCCTTGGGCCGCTCGATGTGCTTGAAGTGGGCCAGCTCGTCGATGCTCGTCGCGGCCAGCTGCGGCAGCCCGGTGGCGTCGAACTTCTTGCCGGGAATCGATAGCACCAAGTCACCGGAGTAGACCAGCGCGGCCAGGACCACGACAGCCCATTCCGGCTCCAGACGGTAGCCCTTGTCCGGTGCGAAGTACTCGACGCCGTAGACCTCCTGGATTAGCTCCGAGCGGTTGACCACCTGGCCATGCCCCTTCTTCTTGAGGATGTTCAGGATGTGCGTGGCGTACTTGGAGCGGTACGGATCGAGCCGCTCGCCGTCGAGGAGCTCCAGGGCGTCGAGCACGGCGGTCGCCTGCTTGGTGCGATTCTGTCCGGCGATGGCGCGCAGGGCGTCCTGTGCCGCCTGCTCGCGGTTTTGGCCCGTGATGAGCACCGAGAAGTAGGGATACTCGGGCGCCTGGTCCTGAAAGTGTGCGGACAGGACGATGCCGGCGATGGTGTTCACCAGGTCACGGAAGTTGAGCCGGGCTTCGCCCGGAGTCTGCGCGTCGCGCGTCCAACGTCGCGCGTCCCCTCCCAAACGGTTCAAGACGCTTGACGCTTGACGCAAAGACTCGCCGACGCTTTTCGTGCGTCCCTGGTAGGTCACCTCGAAGGCATCGGTCATGTGCTTCTGCAGCCAGCCCACCAGGTCCCGCAGGAATCCGGTGGCCTTGGACTCGTAGGTGGCTTTGGCGTGGCCGCTCGAGGTGGGCGCGAGGTCCAGCGCCGCCGCGTAGTTCGTCAGCGCGGTCCGGAATTCATCGCCGGGATAAGAACCACGGATGGACGCGGATGAACCCGGATTTACTTGTTCCATCTGTGTTGATCCGTGTTTATCCGTGGTTGCAAGCTTCAAGCGAAAGAACACTTCATCGGCCTTCTTCTCGTCCTTGAAGTGCGGCGGATCGAAGGGCTGGATGAAGTAGAGGTAGAAATCACGGGGCGGCACGGCCGTCGAGCGCTCGTTGGGAGCGCCGAAGAAGAGATATCCTTGTCTTGCCGCCTTGTGCTCCAGCCATTCCAGCTCGTGCTGCCAGATCTTGTAGCCGGTGACGTAGGTCTGGTCGGTGCACTCCATGACCCGTTTCAGGGCCTCGTAGTAATAGCGGTCGAGCTGGGAGGCATCGAGGCTCTCGGCGCGCTTCTCGATGAGCGCGTCGAAATCGTCGGTCTTCTTGAGATCCAGGTAGAACTGCCGGTTGTCCGGGTTGGAGGAGATGAACTGGCCGCTGACGGTCTTGTGGATCTCGCGCAGGACCGTTTCCACTTGGGACAGGAGGTCGTCGGCCGGGTCTCCGCCCAGCTCCTCGATGCCGGGCTGGTAGAGACAGAGCGCGTCGCGCAGCTCTTCGGCCGTGGCGCCCAAGGGTGCGTAGATGTCTCCGGTCGTCAGCCGGTGGACCGAGAGCGCGTGGATGATGCGGAGCGCCATGGGCTTGTACGCCGGCCGGGTGAAGGCCTGTGTGACGCGGGACTCCAGAACCTGGCTGCAATCGATCACCGCCTTGATGTCTGGGACGGCGCGGAAGGAGGGATTCTCGCGCAGGTTCGTCCAGTAGCTGTCGTAGGCGATGAGACCGGGCCGGTCCTCCGGCACCTCCTGGTCGAGCAGCTTCTTCATGGCCAGAGAGATGGTCTTGAGCACCTCGCGCTTCTCCACCGCCGTGACGCGCTCGAAGGTGTCGATGTAGTCGGGATGGACCGGGAAGAGGCGGACGAACTCGTCCATCCGCTCGTTCATGTGGCCGTAGAACTTGGCGAACGGTGTGAGGTACTCGCGGATCTTGGCCTGCTGCTCGCCGGTCTTCTTGAGCAGGCGCTCGGCGACGACGAACTTCACGTCCTTGCGGGCGATGAGGATCTGTTCGAAGCGGTCCTTGACCCGGCGGATGCTGTCGGCCACGAAGGCGAAACGGGGGCTGTCGAAGATGGCCTCCTGCACACCCGCCATGAAGCGGAAGCGCAGGTCCTTGCAGACCTCACCCACCTCACGGAGGAAGTTGAGGTCGAGGATCAGCTCCTGGTCCTTGCGGGTGCGGAGATAGTCCAGCAGCTCATCCACGACCAGGAGCAGGCCATGGTCCGGATACTCCTGGTGGAACGCGGCCATCATCTCCTCGAAGGCCCGCTTGTTGTTGGGGACCTGGCTGGCATCCGGGAAGGTGTAGGTCACGCCCATGGCGGCCAGGTGCTCTTCCAGCTCGCCGACGAGGATGTCCCGCAGCGACATGGTGGTGGCCCCGATCTCGGTGCGGACCACCTTGAACTTGCCGGCGATCCGCTCTGCGGCTTGTGCCACCTGTGCGTTGCCCAGGGCGGAAAGCAGGTCCGCGTGCTCGGCGATGCTGGAGATCACCGACATCAGGTGTGACTTACCGGTGCCGTAGTTGCCCACGACAAGCAGCCCCTTGTTATCGACGGGCTGGTCGAACTGAAGCTGGGGGATCACAAGGCCGGTCAGCTTCTCGGCCATCTCGTCGGAGATGACATAGGTGCTGACCAGCTGTCTGGCGCTTGCGGCCTCATCGGCATCCCGTAGCTGGACTACGGACTCGATGGGCTCGAATTGGATCAGGTCTCCATATCTCATTGCACATGCCCCCTTGCAGCTTCGCTTCTTGACTCGGGCCGTCCCTGGCCCTCGCCCTTCGGGCGTGCCTTCGGCACGTCCAAATCGGCTGTCCTGCCGATTTGTGTTTCCTTCATGTCGTCACCTCCGGACTGGCCACCAGAAAATCGCGAATCGGGTAGCGGCGGTATTCGGGGTGGTCCGGGACGGCGTAGGTCATGTGACCATCCACGATGGATCCGTTCCAGGCGGCCACGACCGTCTTGTTCCGGGACAATCCCTGAAGCAGACGCAAAGGATCCTGCTTCAGGTGAACATCGAAAAGGATCTCGATGTTGTCGAGCAAAACCAGCTCGCCTGTGGCTTCACCCACGATTTCGCCCAAGAGCCGCGGTAGCTGCAGAGCCCGTTGGCGTTCGGTCAGGTCCAGCATCCGGCGAGACAGCTCGAGATTGACGTTGACGAGCGGTGCGGAGGTCGAGGCCGACACCTCCTGCAACGCGGACGTCTTCCCGCTTCCCGCCGGGCCCACCATCAGGATCAGGCGGTGATAGAGCTCGCGAGCCTCACCGATCTTCCGCAGGACCTGATCCCCCAAGGGCTCCGCCATTACTCGTTTCCTCCGTCTTTCGTATCGCCGTGCGTCTCTTCCAACCAGCGGTCGATGGCTTGCTTCCGGAAGCGCCAATGGCGACCAATCTTCTGGCACGGGACTTTGCCTTCCCGAACGAGCTTGTAGAGCGTCGACTTCGGTATCTTCAGGTAGGCAGACAACTCGTCGATGGTCAGGACGGCGCCTGGTTTTTCATCCATCGGAAGCACCTCTCTGGCCACAAGGCAGATTTCGTGTCATTGCACCTCATCCAACTGACGTAGTTTACAGTTAGTGACAGTTGATGTCGAGAGATTTGATGCTCGCCATCCCTGGCTCGCACCCTCCGGGCGCACCTTCGGTGCGTCCAAATCGGCTGTCCTGCCGATTTGTCCGGGAGACGCCTTCCCTAGGCTTGCCAGACACCATCCGCCAGCCGACGGCCAGGAGGGCGCCTGCCGGCGCCCTCCACGTAAAGCCAGACCAGGACGCGGCGTCCTCGTGTACTTGCCGGCACCAGCACACGCCTGTAGAGGCTGGGTCCGCCGGGCAGGAAGCCCTCGAGGTGGTCGATGGCCGGGAGGCGGGTCTCGAGATCGTCGAAGGTCAGGAGCTCGCCGTACACGGGGCCCCAACGGCCGCCCGGGGCGCCGTTCTCCCCGGGGTCGGGGTGTGCGGCGCGTGGTGCGGCGAACTCCGCGGCCAGGCGCGCCTGTGTGGCCACGTCGGCGAGCGGGTCGGCGGTGCCGTAGGCCAGGACGTCCGCCTCGGGCACCTCCAGGACCGGGATGCCGGAAGGGAACTCGTACAGGCGGCCCCGGACGACTGCCTCCTCCACGGAGAGGACGCCCCGGCAGAACCGGTCGTGATTCCAGCACCCCCGCTTGAGGACCATTTCGATTGTGGATTGACGATTGCGGATTGTGGATTGAAAGGGCATCCTTTCGGTTTTGACCTGTTATTAATACGCAATCCCCAATCCGCAATCCCCAATCGGAAGGTTGAGGATTCAATGAAGATGTCATATGTTGCCTCCATGAACGCGAATGAGTTCAAAAACAGAACCAAGGCCTTCGCGATCAGGGTGATCCGGTTGGTGGAAGCGCTGCCGAAAAACCAGACCGCGAAGGTGATCGGAAACCAGTTGCTCCGATGCGGCACCTCGGTTGGTGCAAACTATCGCGCCGCTTGCCGTGCCAAATCTCCCGCCGACTTCGTTGCAAAGATGGCAATCGTCGAAGAAGAATGCGATGAATCCATCTACTGGATGGAACTGATCGTGGAAGCCGGATTGATGGACGAAAAGCGCTTGGTCGACTTGAAAAACGAAGCAAACGAAATCCTTTCAATGGTTGTCGCCTCCATTAAAACCGCACGATCACGCAAATAATCCGCAATCCCCAATCCGAAATCCGCAATCACAGCTTCCCCTGGGCGATGAAGGTGAACGACTCCCTGGAGAACTCCATGAGACTCTCGTGCCTGAACACGAGCATGGTCATGGGCTCCAGCGGGAGCGGCCGCCACCCACGCTCGTCGGCCAGCACGGCGTCGAGGAAGGCCGGATCCGAGGCGTAGAGCGCCGCCCGGTGACGGCGGTGGATGCGCAGTTCGAGCGGCTTGTTCCCCTTGAGCACCAGGACCGTCCCGGGCCGGCGGCGGGAGGCCAGCACGGCGGTGATCTGCCCCCGGCACAGGGCCAGGTCGCGCTTGAAGCGCTCGAGGTCCGGCGTCTCGTGCCGGAAGGCACGGTCCGCCAGGCGGAAGAGGAGCTCGCTGTCCACCTCGGCGAAGCGCCTCAGCCGGAGCCTCCGGAACAGGCGGTCGGCGTTGTAGATGGTGCCGTTGTGGGTACCGATGACGTCCCCGGCCCGGATCGGGTGGTTGTTGCGGTTGATGCGCTCATCCCCGCGGGTCCGCCAGCGCGTGTGGCCGACGAGGAGGGTGGCCCGGTTGTCCATCCCGGCCAGGACCTCCTGGAACGCCTTGTCGGTGACGAACTGCCCGGCAGGTACGGGTCGCTTGAAGAGCCGGTGCTCGCCGTCGCGGTTGAGCCAGGCGACGCCGGTGGCGTGGGGGCCCCGGCTCTCGCTCAGGACCAGGAGCCGGGTGAAGAGCCACGCCAGGTGGTCTCGTTCCTCGGCGCGCCGCCGCTTCTTCCCGAAGATGACGCCCGCCAGCCCGCACATCAGCGCCCACCTCCTTCTTCGGCCTCGAAGCCCCGGAACACGCCCTCGGCGTAGTCGCTGGGATGGGTCTCGATCCAGCGGGCGGCATCGGGGAAGCCGAGCTTCTCCGCCAGGTCCGCCACCACCGGCCGGTCCAGCATGTTGGTGAGGCCGCAGCGGCGCACCGCCAGGATGCCTTCCAGCACCGCCGCCGGAACGCGCACCCCGGGCACGTGCCGGCATGCCGTGTCTCCTTCCTTTGCGGTGTCGTCCGGAAACTCGGCCGGGCCGCCGGTCGCGGCGCCGGCCTTCGCTGGGTTACCTACCGGAGGGGAGTTCGAAACGTCGGGTGGGTACCCCGCCTGCAACCTGGCTGTTAAACAAGACGGGCTGTGAAACGGAGAATCGGAGAGTTCGAAGAGGATATGCGTGGGTGCGCCTGCAACCGTGGGGGTTGCGCTTGGACCCCACGCGCTTCATCTCGAACCGGAGAATCAAGGGGGATGTACGCGGGGCCGTAAGTCCGCGTGACAAATCGGCAGGAGAGCCGATTTGGACGCGCCGAAGGCGCGCCCCGCAAGGGGCGAGGGTCAGGGACGGCCCGAGTCAATCAAGGAGAAAAGCAAAGACCCCGCCGGGTCATCCCGACGGGGCCTCGCGTTAACTAAGAACCGCCAGAGTTGGCGGATTGAAATCTGGCTCCCCGGGACGGACTCGAACCGCCAACCTAGTGGTTAACAGCCACCCGCTCTGCCGATTGAGCTACCGGGGAACATATTCAGTTGTCATCGAGCCGCCGATCCCGCCCTGGGCGGGATTGACAGCCACCCGCTCTGCCGGAACGGCGTGAATGTACCAATGGGGCCGGGCATCGTCAACACCGGCCGATCCCGCCGCCCCGGCGGGATCGGCCGCCACCCTTCTTCACCGGCCGCCCCCGGATTATAATAGGTAGTTCCCCGGGCCGGAGGCCGGGGGCCCTTCGCCCATGGCACGCGCAAACCTGCAAAAACCCAAAACCGGCGGCCTCTCCTGGTGCGACGCGGTCCGGCCCCTTTTCCTCCCGGTGATCCGCGGCCGGGGGGAGCGCTACGCCCGGGAGGGGCGGGTGCATCTCGAGCGCGTCTCGCCGGCGGAGATTCGGGGCGTGGTCCAGGGCGAGCGCGATTACGCCGTGTGGGCCAAGCGGGACCCGCTTGCGCCCCTGGCGGTGGACCTCGGCTGCACCTGTCCCTTCTTCCGCCAGGGCTTCTTCTGCAAGCATCTCTGGGCCGCCTTGCTGGAGGCCGACCGGGCCGGCCGCCGGCCCGCCGCGGCCGTCGCTCCCCCCGAAGACTGGCGCCAGGTCCTCGACCCGGGGCTGTGGGCCCCCTCCGGGCCCGGGACCGAGCCCGAGGGCGCCCCCGGCACCTTCCGGCTGGAGTACCACCTCCAGGTGGAGCCGGTGCCCACCCTCACGGTGCAGGAACGCTACGTCCGGAAGGACGGGCGGCCGGGACGGCCCCGGCGCCTCCGAACCGCCACCCTGGACCGCGGCGACCTTCCCCGGGCGGACCGGACGCTGCTGGCCGTGCTCTCCGACGTCGCCCGGGTGCAGGGGGTGTACGGGGGCGGCTGGCGGCTGGGCCCGGGGCACCTCGAGCGGGTGGCACCGTCGCCGCGCGACCTCGAGGTCTTGCTGCCGCTCCTGGCCGAGACGGGCCGCTGCCGCGTGAGCCGGGGGGAGGAGGTCCTGGCCGATCCCCTGCGCCCCGGCGGCCCGGGCCGGGTGCGCCTCGAGCTCCGGCTCGCCCCGCCGCCCGGCGACCCGGAGGGCGATCCCCTGCTGGCGCCCGTCCTCTGTTTCCCCTCCGGCGAGACCGCCGGGCCGGAGCAGGTGGCCGAGGTCTTCCGCACCCGGCCGGTCTTCTTCGTGGCCGGCGGCCGCCTCCACGTCCTGGCGGACGTGGACCCGCGGGTCGCCCGGCGCCTGCTGGCCCGGCCGGGGGTGCCGGTGCCCCGGGAGGAACTGGCCGACCTCCTGGCGTGGGCGGAGCGGGTCTCCGGCCTGCCCCCGGTGCGGGTCGAGGGGCGGCTCGCCCCGCCGCTGGTCCGGGGCATTGGGCCCGAGCCCCGGCTGGTGGTGCGGCTCAGGGAAGACCGGGTCGAGGCCGGGCTCACCTTCTCCTACGAGGGCCTCGTGGCGGACCCGGGCGACCCGGCCGGGGAGATCCTCGACGCCGGGAGGTGGCGGCGCATCGCGCGGGATCTCTCCGCCGAGGCGGCGGCCGCCGGGCGCCTCCGCGAGGCGGGGTTCCGCCCCCTGGCGCACGGCGGCTTCGAGTGCGGCCTCGCCGCCGCAGCGAGGGCCCTCGGGGAACTGGCCTCGGAGGGCTGGCACGTCGAGGCCGAGGGCGGCCGTCCGCTCCGGGCCGGGCGGATCCGCCGCCTCCAGGTGGCCTCCGGAGTGGACTGGTTCGACCTCCGGGGCACGCTCGATTTCGGGGGCGTCCAGGTCCCGCTGCCCCGGGCCGTCCGGGCCTACCTCCAGGGGCGGCGCCTGGTCCGCCTCGACGACGGGTCCGTGGGGCTCCTCCCGGAAGAGTGGTTCGCCCGGCACGCCCCGGCCATGGAGCTGGCCGAGGCCACGGGCGGCGCCAAGGGGGGCTTCCGGTTCCGATCCTCCCACGCCCTGCTCCTCGACGCCATGCTCGCCGAGGCGGCGGAGGTGGAGACGGACGCCCGGTTCGACGAGATGCGCCGGGCCCTCGAGGGGTTCACCGGGATCCGGCCCCTCCCGGCCCCCCGGGAGTTCCGGGGCCGGCTCCGGCCCTACCAGCGCGAGGCACTGGGCTGGTTCGGCTTCCTGAAGGACTTCGGCCTCGGCGGCATCCTGGCCGACGACATGGGGCTCGGAAAGACCGTCCAGGTCCTGGCCTGGCTCCTCCGGGAGCGGGGCCGCGGCCCTTCCCTGGTGGTGGCCCCGACTTCCCTCGTGCACAACTGGGTGGAGGAGGCCCGGCGCTTCGCCCCGGCCCTCGAGACCGGGGTCCACGCCGGCCCGAGGCGCGACCGGCGCCTTTCGGGCCTGCTGCCGGACCTCCTCGTCACCACCTACGGGGTGCTCCGGCGTGACATCGCCCGGCTCCGGGAGATCCCCTTCCACTACGTGGTCCTCGACGAGAGCCAGGCCGTCAAGAACCCCGCCTCCCAGGCGGCCAAGGCCGTGCGGCTCCTCCGGGCCCGCCACCGGCTCTGCCTCACCGGGACGCCCATCGAGAACCACGCCGGGGAACTCTGGTCGCAGATGGAGTTCCTGAACCCGGGCCTCCTGGGGCCCCTGGCCCGGTTCGAGCGGAACTTCGTCCGGCCTCTCGCGGCGGGGGACCCGGCGGCGGCCGCCGCGCTCCGGGACCTGGTCCGGCCCTTCGTCCTGCGCCGCACCAAGGAAGAGGTGGCGGCGGAACTGCCCGAGAAGGTGGAGCACGTGGTCACCTGCCCCATGACCCCGGGGCAGGCCCGGGTCTACGCCCGGCTCCGGGACCACTACCGGGGGGAGGTGCTGGCCGCCGTGGACCGGCGCGGGGTTGCCCGGGCCCGGATGAAGGTCCTCGAGGGGCTCCTGCGGCTCCGGCAGGCGGCGGTCCACCCGGGCCTCGTGGGGGCGGAGGCGGCGGGTTCCGGCAAGCTCGAAAAGCTCATGGAGCTCGTCCGGGGGGCCGTGGAGGGCGGGCACCGGGCCCTGGTCTTCTCGCAGTTCACGAGTTTTCTCGCCCTGCTCCGCCAAGCCCTCGCCGACGCGGGGATCCCCTTCGAGTCCATGGAGGGGCGAACGCCGCGGGCCGCCCGGGCACGCCGCATCGCCCGCTTCCAGGCCGGGGAGGTTCCGGTCTTCCTGGTCAGCCTCCGGGCCGGCGGGGTGGGGCTCAACCTCACCGCCGCGGACTACGTCTTCCTGGTGGATCCCTGGTGGAACCCCGCCGTGGAGGCCCAGGCCGTGGACCGGGCCCACCGGATCGGGCAGGAGAGGCGCGTCTTCACCTACCGGCTGGTCAGCGCGGAGACGGTGGAGGAGAAGGTCCGGGCCCTCCAGGAGCGGAAGCAGGAGGCGGTCCGGGCGGTGCTGGCCGGCGGGCGGAACCCCGTCCGGGAGCTGACGCGGGAGGATCTCGAGCGCCTCTTCTCGTGACGGGCGCGGGGCCTCCGGCCCACCCGCCTCTTGCCGCCCTTCCACCGGCCGGCCGTTTCCCGCCCGGTCCAAAGGCCGGGCTCTTCCTGTGCCGTTCCGGCGCGCGCCGGGGGCGGGGGCTCCCATCATCGGGGCGCTTCGCCCCGCCCCTTCTTCTCGATCCGCCCGTCCGCCCCCCGGACGAGGCCCAGCACCTCGGCGCTCCGGGTGAAGACCGCCCCGGGGAACCCCAGGGCCCGCTTGAGCCGCACGTCCCGGTCCCACGGGTTCGGCTCACGGAGCACGGCCCAGAGGTCCCGCCACCCCACCCGGAAGGCGAAGAAGAGGGGCGAGACCAGGGGGGTTGCGATCAGCGGCATGTCCGTCCCGTAGACCAGGCGGGGGAAGAGCTCCGGCCGGCGGAGCAGCCGGAAGAGCCCCGCCCGCTTGTTCACCTGGGTGAGGCTCGAGACGTCGGCGTAGAGGTTCGGGTAGCGGGCGAGGAGGACGAAGAGCGTCTCCTGGTAGGGGCGGCCGCCGCGGGCGCCGTTGGCCGCGGCATGGGCCGCGATGACGGTGACCCCCTCCCGGAGGGGGAGCTCGAGCCGGGCCGGGTCGCCGAGGTCGTCCCGGGAGCGGGTGAAGGAGCGCTCCAGCCCCGTGTGCACCAGGAGCGGGAGCCCCAGCTCGCGCAGCCGGCGGTAGAAGGGGACGAGGCGCGGGTCTGCGGGGTCGATGAGCTGGACGTCGGGCAGCCACTTGACCAGAACGGCCCCCTGGCGGGCGGCCCGGTCGAGCCGTTCCAGGGCGTCGGCCCGGTAGGGGTTGATGCTGGCCCCGAAGAGGAGGTTGGGGAAGCGGGTGGTCTCGCGTGCCACGAAGGCGTTGGGCACGTAGATCTCGGTCCGTTCCCGGTCCAGGGCGCCGTCCGGCCCCACCACCCCGTCCAAGGCCAGGACCACCGCGGCGTCCACGAGGCGCGCGGCGGCGAGGCGCTCCGAAAGGCGCCGGATGAGAAGGGCGTCGCCCTCCCGGCGGAGATCCCCCTCGGTGACCCCGAAGGCCCGCAGGAAGACGGGGAAGCGCCAGTTCCGGCGGAGGGCCGCCGAGACGAAGCACCCGCTCCCCCCGGCGCCGATGCCCGCCGCGTGGCAGTGGAGGTCCACCACCGGCGGCGGGGGCGCCGCGGCGGCCGCCGCGGCTGCGGCGAGCCAGAGGCCGCAGGCGGCGGCGAGGGGCGGCCTCACGGGCCCCACGCCACCGGGATCCGCACCCGGGACCCGGCCTTGTTCCGGAAGAGGAGGTAGCCGTTTCGGCGGCCGAAGAGGTAGAGGTCGCGGGTGAGGAGCACGTCCTCGCGGCAATAGGCCGCCAGGAGGTCCATCCGGCCCTCCCGCCACCACCGGAGGGCCTGGAGCCCGTCGGCGGATTTCCGCGCCCCGAGGGTCTCGGCCGCCAGGTGGTCCAGGGAGAGTCGGTAGCCGAGCCGGCGGTGCACCTCCTCCAGGATGTCCAGGGTGGGCAGCGCGTGCCAGTCGAGGCCGCCGTAGGCGCCGAGCACCCGGTAGTCGAAGCGCTTCACGTTGAAGCCCACCAGGAGGTCCAGGGCCCGGACCCGCTCCGCGAGTTCCGGGATCCGCTCCTCGGTGAAGACATGGAAGGCGTCCCCCTCCGCCTCGTAGAGCACGGCGACGCTCACCCCCATGCGCTCCGCCCGGTGCCAGCCGCCCACCTCCTCGGCGGAACGGCGGGTCTCGAGGTCGAAGACCCCGAAGCGGGGCGAAGGGCGCGCCGGCCGTGCCCGGGGGCGCTCGGCCGGCCCGGGAGCCGCCGGGGGGGGCGGCGGCTTCGGCGGCGCCGGCCGTTCCGCGGCGGCGGCCCGCCCGGTGCAGAGCCCCTCCAGGACGGCCAGGGCGGCGGCCTTGTCGATGGGCCGGTTGCCCGAGCCGCACTTCGGGGAGTGGACGCAGGAGGGGCACCCCAGCTCGCAGGGGCAGTCCCGGACGGCCCGGAGGGTCTCCTCCAAGAGGTCCTCGGCCCGCTGGAAGGCGAGGCGCGAAAGCCCCACGCCGCCCGGGACGCCGTCGTAGATGAAGACCGCGGCGGTCTCCAGGTCCGGGTGGCGGGGCGTGGAGATCCCGCCCAGGTCGTTCCTGTCCGCGAGCACCAGGAGCGGCAGGATCCCGATGGCGGCGTGCTCCATGGCGTGGATGCCCCCCATGAAGTGGAGGAAGGCCCGCTCCACCGCGGCCTGCACCGGGGCGGGGACCTCGATCCAGAGGCCCTCGGTCTCGAAGACCCGCGGGGGCAGCTCCAGCGGCACCACGGTGAGCAGGGCCTGGCCCCGAACGCGCCGGCGCTCGTAGCCCGTCACCCGGTCGGTGACCCGGATCCGGGCGAGCCCCACCCGGGTCCCGGCCGCCGGCCGCCGGTCCAGGACCTCGAGGATCTGCGTCTCCTTGCGGCCGCGGACCCGGGTGAAGTAGTCCACCCGGGCCGGGCGGGCGCGCACCCTCCGCCCCTCGAGGTCGAGTTCCTCCACGAGGTAGGTGACGCCCCGGTGGAGGTAGACCGCGCCCGGGTGGGTCTCGCGGTGGGCGCGGTACTCGTCGATCCGCCCGATGGTCTCGCCGGTGGCCGCGTCCTCGATGTGCAGCGCGCCCCCGGCGCCCCGGAGGTCCACCCCGCGGTGCGGCCGCCGCCGGGCGGCGTGGAGCCGGGCGCCGTCGGCGCTCCGCAGGAGGCGGCCCCGGGCCTCGAGGTCCGCCGCGACACGGGCCGCGGCCGGGGAGGCCAGGAGGGCCTCGTCCGCTGCCAGGGGGGCCTCGGCGGCGGCGCATTCCAGATGCCGGGCCGCGATGACGGGGTTGTCGGGGTTCAGGACCGCGGGCTCGGGCGGGCGGCGGAAGAAGTCCTCCGGGTGGCGCATGAAGTGCTGGTCCAGGGCGTCTTCCTGGGCGATGAGCACCACGGCCGAGGGGCGTCGGGCCCGGCCCACGCGCCCCCCCCGCTGCCAGGTGGCCATCACGGTGCCCGGGTAGCCCACGAGGAGGCACAGATCCAGGGTCCCGATGTCGATCCCGAGCTCCAGGGCGCTGGTGGTGACCACGGCCAGGAGGTCGCCCCGGGCCAGGCGGGCCTCGATCTCCCGGCGTTCCTCCGGCAGGAACCCGGCCCGGTAGGCGCTGATGCGGTCCCGGTAGGGGCCGGAGCGCTCGGCGGCCCAGAGGGCGATGAGCTCCGTGAGCCGGCGCGACTGGGCGTAGACGATGGTCCGGAGCCGCCGCTCCAGCGCGGCCCGGAGGAGCTGGATGGCCGCGGCCGCCGCCCCGTCTTCCGGGTCCAGGAAGAGGACGTGGCGCTCGCCCGCCGGGGCGCCGCTCTCCGTGACCGCCTCGGCCGGGCGGCCCGTGAGGTTCCGGGCGAGCTCCGCGGGGTTCGCCACGGTGGCGGAGCTGAAGACGTAGGCCGGGCGCGAGCCGTAGCGGGCGGCCACCCGCTCGAGGCGCCGCAGGACCCACGCCATGTGGGAGCCGAGCACCCCGCGGTAGGTGTGGACCTCGTCCACCACCACGTGGGTGAGGCCGGCCCAGAAGGCGGCCCAGCTCGGGTGGTGGGCCAGGAGCGACAGGTGCAGCATCTCGGGGTTGGTGAGGAGCACGTTGGGAGGGCGTTCGCGGAGCCGGCGCCGGCGGTAGGGGGATGTGTCGCCGTCGTAGACCGCCGCCGTCGGCCGGGCCGGCCCGGGCCAGCCGGCGGTGAGGGCCTCGAGGGCCCGGAGCTGGTCCTGGGCCAGGGCCTTCAGGGGAAAGAGATAGAGGGCCCGGCTGTCGGGATCGGCGAGCACCTGCTCCAGGACGGGCAGGTTGTAGACCAGGGTCTTGCCGCTGGCGGTGGGGGTGGCCACCACCACGTCGCGGCCGGAGCGGACGAGGTCCAGGGCCCGCGCCTGGTGCCGGTAGAGGGCGCCGACGCCCGCCCGGTCCAGGATCGCCCGGAGGGGCCCGGGAAGGGGCCGGACCGGCTCCGCGAACCCGGCCGCCCGGGCGGGGATGACCTCGTGGTGGACCACCCGGCGGCCGAGCCGGGGGGCGGCCTCGAGGGCGCGGAGGAAGTCGTCGAGGCGGGATTCCGTCATGGAACGGCGCCGGCACGTGGTCCCCGCCGGCAGGGGAAATCTACCACGGCGCCCCGCCCCCGGCCAGCCGCCCCGCCCGGCGGATTCATCGGTTTTTGACAAGAGTCCGAAGAAAGATTAAGAAAAGGCCCTTTCCGACACCCGGCGCCCCCGGCTCCAGCCCGCTGCGACGCGAAGGCCAGATGACGCTCCAGATAATCTCCCTCGTCCTCACCGTGGTGGGGACCCTCCTCCTCGGGGTCTCCCTGCCGCCCATCCGCTCCATCTGCGAGGGGGACGTCTACCAGTGCCGCCGCTGGAAGGCCCTGGGCGCCCTGGTGATGGCCTTCATGGTGGGCTACGTCCTCTTCGGCGTCGAGGTGGCCCGGAGCGGGGCCGGGCCCGTGGAGCTCGTGGTGGCCCTGGTGCTCTGCGGCGGCGGGATCTTCGTGATCCTGGTGGTGCGGATGAGCCTCGCCAGCATCCGCAACATCCAGCGCATCGCCGCCCTCGAGCGGTACCGGGCCCTCCACGACGACCTCACGGAGCTGCCCAACCGCGCCCTCCTCCACGAGCGGATCCAGCAGGCCATCAGCCTGGCCCGGCGCCGGGGCGAGGCCGTGGCGGTGCTCCTCCTGGACCTCGACCGGTTCAAGGAGATCAACGACGCCCTGGGCCACTTCTACGGGGACTACATCCTCCAGCTCACCGCCTCCCGGCTGCGGGAGGCGGTGCGCGACTCCGACACCGTCTCGCGCCTCGGGGGCGACGAGTTCGCCGTGGTGCTCATCGGGGCCGGCGTCTCCGAGGCCGCGGCCGTGGCCGAGAAGATCGCCAAGGCCCTGGCCGAGCCCTTCATGGTGGAGGGCCACAGCCTGAACGTGGGGGCGAGCGTCGGGATCGCCCTCTTCCCCGACCACGGCGACGACGCCGAGATCCTCCTCCAGCGGGCCGACGTCGCCATGTACGAGGCCAAGCGCGCCGGCGAGACCCTGGCCGTCTACCGGGCCGAGCACGACCAGTACACCTGGCAGCGGCTCACCCTCATCGGGGAGCTTCGCCAGGCCATCGACAAGGGCCGCCTCGACCTCCACTACCAGCCCAAGGTGGATCTTGCCACCGGCCGGGTCCGCGGGGTGGAGGCCCTGGTCCGCTGGCCCCACGAGCAGAAGGGCCTCCTCTACTCCGACGCCTTCATCCCCCTGGCGGAACAGGCCGGGCTCATCCGGCCCCTCACGCTCTGGGTCTTCGAGCACGCCGTGCGCCAGGCCACCGCCTGGCGGCACGAGGGCCTCGTTCTCACCGTCTCGGTGAACCTCTCGGTGAAGGACCTCCAGGACGTGGACTTCCCCCGGAAGGTGGAACGGATCTTCCACCTCGAGGGCGGCGACCCCTCCCGGTTCATGGTGGAACTCACCGAGGGGAGCATGATGCTGAACCCGGAGCGGGCCCTCCAGGTCATCTCGGCCCTCCACCGGATCGGGCTCCGGCTCGCCATCGACGACTTCGGCACCGGCTACTCCTCCTTCGCCTACCTCAAGCAGTTGCCGGCCTCCGAGATCAAGATCGACAAGTCCTTCGTGCGCCACATGGTGGAGGAGGAGAACGACGCGGCCATCGTCCGGTCCACCATCGACCTCGCCCACAACCTCGACCTCCGCGTGGTGGCCGAGGGGGTGGAGAACGTCGCCACCCTGGAGGCGCTTCGCCGGCTCCGGTGCGACATGGTCCAGGGGTTCGTCGTCAGCCCGCCGCTGCCCGCCGCCGAGATCCCCGGCTGGATGCGCCGCTTCAGCCTGGGCGGGACGTGGGACGCCCGGGAGGGAACGGCGGCCCCGCCCCTTGGCACGGGGGGCGGCGGGGGTTGACAGCCCTCGCGGACGTCCTTTATTTTATGGACGCTTTCGACCCGTGAGCGGGAATAACTCAGTGGTAGAGTGCAACCTTGCCAAGGTTGAAGTCGCGGGTTCGAATCCCGTTTCCCGCTCCACATAAGGCCCACCAAAGGAACGGTCCCGGCCGTTCCTTTTTTTCATCGACCCGGGCCGCCCCGAGAGGATCCCTCCATGCTCATCGACGCCGGTCTCCTGCTCCTCGGCCTCGCCCTGCTCGTGGGCGGGGGCGAGGTCACGGTGCGCGGCGCCTCGGCGCTGGCCCGGGAGGCGGGGGTCCCGCCGGTGGTGGTGGGGCTCACCGTTGTGGCCTTCGGGACCAGCGCCCCGGAGCTGGCGGTGAACGTGGCCGCCGCCGTCACGGGGCGGGGCGGGGTCTGCTTCGGGAACATCGTGGGCTCCAACCTCGCCAACATCGGCCTGATCCTCGGCACGTCGGCCCTCCTCCGGCCCATCCGGATCCGGGGCGTCATCATCACGCGGGAGATCCCCATGATGCTGCTCGCCACCGCGGCGGCGCTGGTCCTGGGCTTCGACGGGGCGCTCCGGGGGCTCCCGGAGGCCTACGACCGCGCTGACGGGCTGGTGCTCGTCCTCCTCTTCGGGGTCTTCCTCTACTACACGGCGGCGGACGTCCTCCGCAACCGCCCGGACGACGCCCTGCTGCGGGAGGCCCGGGAGGCGGGGGCGCCGCGCCTTCGGGCGGCGGCGGGGGCCTTCTGCCTCACGGGCGTCGGCCTCGTCGCCCTGGCGGGGGGCGGGCGGCTCGCCGTGGATGGCGCCGTGGGGCTGGCTCGGGCCTTCCATGTCTCCGAGGCCCTCATCGGGCTCACCCTGGTGGCGGTGGGAACGAGCCTCCCCGAGCTGGTCGCCTCGGCCATGGCCACCCTGCGGGGCCAGGCGGACCTCGCCGTGGGCAACGTGGTGGGTTCCAACATCTTCAACCTGCTCTTCGTGGGGGGGGTCACCGCGGTCATCCGGCCCATCCGCGTGCCGCCCGGCGGTCACTGGGACCTCTGGTTCCTGGCGGCGATGTCGGGGGTGCTGCTGCCGCTGTCGATCTCCAACTCCCGGTCCATCGTGCGGCTGGAGGGGGCGGCGCTGCTCGCCGCCTACCTGGCCTACACCGCCTGGCGGTGCCTTGTGGCCCCCGGCGGCGCGGGCTAGAAGAGGGTCCGCTGCCGGGGCCGGCGGCGCCCGGCCGGTGCGGCGGGGCCCCGGGCCTCCCGGAGGGCGGGGGGGATCCGGTCCAGGAAGGGGCTCGGCCGGCCCGGGAGGCGGCGGCCGTGGAGGCGGCGCCGGCCGGCGTGGCAGAGGACGAGCCGTTCCGAGGCCCGGGTGAGGCCCACGTAGAAGAGCCGGGCCTCTTCCTCGGGGTCGGCGCCGGGCCAGGGGAGGACCTCCGCCTCGCAGCCCGCCACGAAGACCACCGGGAACTCGAGGCCCTTGGCGGCGTGGAGGGAGAGGAGGCGCACCGCCTCGAGGTCCGGGGCGACGAGGTCCGCCGGGTGGCCGAGGGCGGGGGCGGGGTCGGCCCCCGGGGGGATCCGGGCCGCCACCCGGGCGAGCGCCTCCAGGGCGGGGTCCCGCGGGTCGAGGTCCAGGGCCTCCAGGAGCCGGGGAAGGGCGCCGCCCAGGGACCGGCCGTGGAGCTCCACGCGAAGGCCGGGGAGCCGGGCCTCCCAGGCCGCCCTCCCGCCGGGCAGCCGGTCCAGGTGGAACGCCACCCGGCGGCCGCAGGCGGCCTCCCAGAGCCGGCGGACGGCCCGGACGGACGGGTGGTCCAGGGGGGAGCGGGCGTCGGCCCGCTGGAAGGGGATCCCCGAGGCGGCCAGGGCCGCGGCCACCGGGTCTGCCAGGGCGTTGACCCGGTAGAGGATCGCCACGTCCGAGAGGCTCCGGAGGCGGTCCCCGCCGGCCGTCCCCGCGTCCAGGGCGTCGTGGCTGAGCCCGCCCACCGCCCCCTCCACGGCCCGGGCGATCCACCGGGCCTCGGCCCCGGGGTCGGCGAAGGCCCGCACCTCCAGGCGGGGCCTTTCCGGGCGGTCGGCCCGGAGCCGCCCCGCCTCGGCCCCGAGCACGGCCCCGGCGGCGTCGAGGAAGGTCTGCGGGCACCGGTAGGCCTGCCGGAGCCGCACCACCGTGGTGCCGGGGAAGTCGCGGCGGAACCGCGCCATGAAGGCGGGGCTCGCCCCGCGGAAGCCGTAGATGGCCTGGTCGGGGTCGCCGATCACGGTGACCTCCCCGCCCGGGGCCGCCATGGCCCGGACCAGCTCGTACTGGGCGGGGCTGACGTCCTGGAACTCGTCCACCAGCAGGATCGGCAGGGCCCGGCGCAGGGCCGCCCTACGGCCGGGATCCCCCAGGAGCCGGAGGGCGTGGAGGATGAGCCCGTCGAAGTCCGTGAGCCCGTCCCGCCCGAGGCGGGCCTCGTAGGCGGCCGCCAGGCGCGCGAGGGTCTCGTCCGGGAGTCGGGGCGGGTGGTGCTGCCGGCCGGTGGAGACCTCCGGCCACCGCCGTCGTCCCTCCGCGGGGGAGAGGCCGATCTCCGCGGCCGCCTCGGCGCAGAGTTCCCGTGCGTCCGCCTCGTCCACGGGGGCCGGCGCCGCCGCGCCGAGGGCCTCGTTCAGGAAGGCGAGGGCCCAGCCGTGGAAGGTGGCCACGCGGACCTCGGTTCCGCCCGTCCAGGCGGCGATCCGGCCGCGGATCTCCGCCGCCGCCTGGTTGGTGAAGGTGACGGCCAGCATCCCGCCGGCCCGGGCGGTGCCGTCCGAGAGGAGGTCCGCCGCCCGGGCGGCGAGGACCCGGGTCTTGCCGGTGCCGGGGCCGGCCTCCACGAGGAGGGGCCCGCCCCGGTGGCGGACGGCGGCGAGCTGTTCCGGGTTGAGACCGGCCAGGTGGGCCGGCGGCCGGGGGGAAGGGGGCATCCGGTCTCCTCTCGCGGGTTTTGCCAGGAGGGGTGCTCCGTGCTAAATAATGCCACAGTGCGGCCGTGGCAACCGGGCGTCGGCGCGGCCGGGCTCCGGCCGGCGCACGACAGGATGCATGGGAGGCGGCGATGGGCGAAGGCAAGCGGCTGAGGGTGGCGCTCCTCTGCGGCGGCAGGTCCGCCGAGCGCGAGGTCTCGCTGGCCGGCGCGGCCGGGGTGGAGGCGGCCCTCGACCCGGCCCGCTACGAGGTCCGCCGTTACGATCCCGCCACGGACCTTGCCCGCCTCGTGGCCGAGGCGCCGGACCTCGACGTGGCCTTCATCCTCCTCCACGGCCGCTACGGCGAGGACGGGACCATCCAGGGCCTTCTCGACCTCCTCGACCTCCCCTACCAGGGCGCCGGCGTCCTCGGCAGCGCCCTGGCCATGGACAAGCACGTCACCAAGCTCCTCTACGAGCAGGCGGGGATCCCCACCCCCCGGTGGGTGCTGCTCCGCCGCGGGCGCCCCTGCGACCTCGCGGCCGTGCTGGAGGGGCTCGGCCTGCCCCTCATGGTCAAGCCCGCCACCCAGGGCTCCAGCGTGGGGATGGCCAAGGTCACCGAGCCGGAGGGGCTCGGCCCCGCCCTGGAGGCCGCATGGGAGTGGGACGAGAAGGTGATCGCCGAGGCCTTCGTCCCCGGGCGGGAGATCACGGGCGGAGTGTTGGGCCTGGACGAGCTCGAGGCCCTGCCCCTGGTGGAGATCGTCCCGGGGGAGGGCTACGCCTTCTTCGACTACGAGGCCAAGTACCGCCCCGGCGCCACCCGCGAGACCTGCCCGGCCGATCTTCCGGAAGAGACCGCCGAACACGCCCGGGCCGTGGCGTTGGCCGCCCACCGGGCCCTTCAGCTCCGGGGCTACAGCCGGACCGACATGATGCTCTCCGAGCGGGGCGAGATCTTCGCCATCGAGACCAACACCATCCCGGGCATGACCCCGACGAGCCTCTTTCCCCAGGCCGCGGCCGCCGCGGGGCTGCCCTTCCCGCGCCTCCTCGACCGGCTCATCGAGCTGGCCCTCGAGGCCCGCGGCCGGACTTGAGGCCGCCGTGGCCGACGTCCCCACCCACCACCTGGTCTACGGCACCCTCCGGGACTACCTGACGGGGGAGGAACTCCCGGACACCGACGACGAGCGCTTCCGCCAGGCCATCGCCCGGATGCTGGTGGAGGAGAAGGGCTTCGCCCGGGAGGAGATCACCCCCCGGTGCCGGATCGAGACCCTCTTCGCCGGACGGTTCGTCACCTCGCGGATCGACTTCGTGGTCCGGGTGGCGGACCGCCCCGTCATGGTGGTCCGCTACGGGCCGGGTTCCCTGGTGACCCGCGAGCGGGCCGCCGTGGCGGCGGCCCGGGTGCTCGACCCCGAGGTCCGGATCCCCTTCGCCGTGGTCACCAACGGCCGCGACGCCGAGGTCCTCGACACCGCCACCGGGAAGGTGATCGGCACGGGGCTTTCGGCCGTCCCCACCCGGGCGGAGATCTCCGGGCGGCTTCCCTCCATCCGCTTCGAGCCCTTCCCGGAGGATCGGCGCGAGCGGGAGCTGCGCATCCTGAACGCCTACGACGTGGAGGTCTGCTGCGCCGGGGGGCCCTGTCCCCTCCCCGGCGCCTCGGAGGGCTAGGCGTCTCCGGGGGGCCGATCTCCTCTGCGGTCCGGTGGCCCGGGAGTGGGTTGGCCTTGACTCGGGGGACCGGCGTCCCTAGCGTGGAACCAGAGACGCCATCCGGCCCCGGCGGGGGCGGTGCCCCCGGCGGGGCGCCGATGCCGAAAGGAGCCGGGCATGCGCGATCAGTACGGGCGACGGGACAGGCTGGTCCAGGAGGAGCGACACGACACCTACCGGGGGCGGGGCAAGCTCCCGGAGCCCGCCGTCTGCGGCCGCTGCGGCGCCCTCTTCGCCGGCGGCCGCTGGAGCTGGCAGGAGGCGCCGCCCGGCGCCGCCCGGGTCACCTGCCCGGCCTGCCAGCGGGCCGAGGACGGCTACCCGGCGGGGCGGGTGGAGATCCGGGGCGACTTCTTCCGGCGCCACCGCGACGAGATCCTGAACCTCGTCCGGAACGAGGAGGCGGCGGAGAAGGCCGCCCGCCCCATGGAGCGCATCATGGCCGTCGAGGAGACGGCCGACGGCGTCCTCGTCCTCACCACCGGGGTCCACGTGGCCCGGCGCATCGGCGAGGCCCTGGCCCGGGCCTACCAGGGCGACTTCTCCTTCCAGTACGCCGAGGGCGAAAAGCGGATCCGGGTCAGCTGGAGCCGGTAGGGGCGGGCCGGTCCCCGAGGAGGCGGGCGAAGGCGCGGGCCGCCTCGGCCGGGCGCGGCGCCCAGAGGACGGCCGAGATGAGGGCGACGCCGGCGGCGCCTGCTTCCAGGACCTCCGCGACGTTGGCGGCCTTGACGCCCCCCAGGGCGAAGACCGGGAGGGCGGCCCGGCGGCAGGCCTCGCGCAGGGGCCCGAGGCCCACCGGGGGGCCGTAGCGGGCCTTCGACGGCGTGGGGTAGACCGGGCCGAAGGTGACGAAGTCCGCCCCGGCCGCTTCCGCCTCCAGGACCTCGGCCACGCTGTGCGTGGAGACCCCCACCAGGAAACCGGGCCCGGTGATCCGCCGGACCGCCGCCACCGGCAGCGACGTGGCGGCGAGGTGGACGCCGTCGGCCCCGGCGGCCAGGGCCACGTCCACCCGGTCGTTGACCAGGAGCCGGGCGCCGTGGCGGCGGGTGAGGTCCCGCAGCTCCAGGGCCAGCGGGAGGAGGTCCCGGGGGGGGAGGTCCTTCTCCCTGAGCTGGACGGCCCCCACGCCCCCCTCCAGGGCCTCTCGAACGGCATCCAGGAGGCCGCGGCCGCCGGGGATGCCCCGGCGGCCCGTGACGAGGTAGAGGGAGAAGTCCACGGCGGCCGCCGCGTTCGAGGCGGGGCGCCCGCTGCGGCCCGGCCGCTCCGCGGCGGCCGTCACGGCGCGGCGGCCCGGCCCGGGGGGGGCGCCGGCTCCGCGAATCGCCGGAGGGTTCGGGGCGGGCGGCGGCGCCACCTGCGGTGCATCCAGACCCACTGCTCGGGCCGGCGGCGGATGGCCGCCTCGATCAGCCGGGTGAAGAGGGCCGTGTTGGCCACGATGTCGGTCTCGAGGTCACCGGTCTGCACGAGTTCCAGCGGGCCCTCGATGGTGATGGTGTGGCGCCCGTCGGGGTCGCGATGGGTCCAGCCGAAGACCACCGGGGCGCCGAACTTGAGGGCCATGGCCGCGGCCGCGGTGGGGGTCCAGGCGGGGCGGCCGAAGAAGTCCACGTAGGCGCCCTCCACCTTGGTGTCCTGGTCGATGAGGATGCCGAGGGCCCGTCCCTGGCGGAAGACGCGGATGAGTTCCCGGGCGGCGCCGGGCCGGTCCCGCAGGATGGTCCGCACGCCGAGCCGCCGGCGAAGTGCCACCACGAGGTCGTTGACCGGCTCGGGCTTCACGGGCGCGGCCACCACGCTCACCGGGTACGCCTGGGCGATGGCCGCCCCCATGAGTTCCCAGTTGCCCACGTGGCCGGTGACGAAGACCACGCCCCGGCCCATGTCCATGGCCTTCCGGAGGTTGTCCGCCCCGACGAACCGCGTGACCTCGCCGAGCCGGTCGGGGCGCGCCAGGGCCAGCTCGAAGATGGCCCTGCCGATGTGGGCGAAGCAGGCCCGGGCGGTGGCGGCGTGCCAGGCCTCGTCCCGTTCCGGAAAGGCCTGGGCCAGGTGGGCCAGGGCCCGCTCGCGTTCCCGGCGGAGGAACGGGTACAGGAGATTCCCGAGCGCGCCCCCCGCCCGGACGCCGAGCCGGTAGGGCACGAAGCGGGAGAGCAGCCACACGCACCGGGCGAAGCCCCGGAGGGCGGCGGCGTGCCAGGCCTTGCGGAGGCGGACCCGGAGGGGGCGCTTCCGGGCCTCGAGGGTGAAGACCTTTCCGTCCACGGTTTGTCGGGTGCGTTCTTTCATGGCGCGGCCTCGCCCCGTGGCGCCTCGGCCGGGGCGGGCGGTCCCTTTTTATCCCGCCGGCGCAGTTCCTGCAATTTCCGCAGGACCCGGTCCGCCCGTTCCACGTGGCTCCGGGCCAGGCTGTTGTCGGGGTCGATCCGGAGGACCTCCTCCCACCGGGCCTTGGCCTCCTCGATGTGCCCGCCCCGGTAGAGGATGCTCCCCTCCCGGAAGAGCTCGGCCACGCGCCGCCTCGTGGCCGCCTCGAGGTCCGCCTGGAAGGCCTCGGCCGCCGTGCCCGAGGCCCCGAGGGTTACGAGGTCCTCGGCGAGCCTTCGGGCCCGGACGAGGTCCCCGGCGGCCAGGGCCCGGCGGGCGGCCTCGAGGGTCTCCGCGATGCGCCGCGTCTTCTTCTTCCGGGTCTTCTTCTCCACCCGGAGCTTGACCCGGCGGGCCCGTTCCGCCTGTATCCCCCTGAGCCGGGCCAGTGCCTGGCGGGCGGCGGGGGTGTCCTTCAGCCGGGCGGAGAGGGTGAGGAACTCGTCCGCGGCCGCGAGGTCACCGGAACGGAGCCGCTTGAGCCCGCGGTCCAGGAGCTGGTCGGCGATGGCGGCCAGCTCGAACTCGATGCGGCGGGCCCGCCAGCGGGCCTTGAGGTTCTTGGGCGGGGCCTCCACCCGGGCGATGTCGCGGTAGACCGGGAGGGATTTTTCGAGGTGCTCGGCCCTGAGCAGGAGCAGCCGGTCGTCGAGGCGGCCGAGTTTTTCCTCCTGGCGGCGCCGGAGGTCCTGGTCCGCCTGCTCGAGGCGTTTCCCCTGCGGATACTTCTCCAGGGCGGCGTCCAGGGCCTCCGAGGCCCCGTACCAGTCGTCCCGGGCGAGCCTGGCCTTCACCTCGCGGAGGACGCGCTCCTCGTAGGCGCGGGCCCGGGCCTCGATCTCGGGCCGCCGGGCCCGGAGCCTCTCGGCCTCCGGGTCGGTCCCCTTGACCCGCTCCAGGGCGAGGAGGGCGAGGCCGTACTCGTCCTCTTCCAGCCACTGGTCGATGCGGTCCATGGTGGTGGGCTGGAGGAGGAGGGAGATCCGGGCGCAGCCGCCGGCCAGGCACAGGCAGAGGGCGGCGAGGATGATGGCCGGGAAGAGGCGCGGGCGCATCAGGCCGCGGCCTCCGCGAGGATCCTTTCGATATCGGCCTGCATCCGGCGCTCCACCTCCGGGACGACCCCCTGGACCACGTAGGTGGTGACGGGATCGGTCCGCCCGCGGACCCGGATGGCGGCATGGGGCCGGGCGATCACCCGTTCCCGGACCGCCGGGTCCGCGTGAACGTGTTCCGGTATCACCACCTGGCCGGGGTCCGCCGTGGAGCAGAGGCGGGAGGCGAGGTTCACGGCGTCCCCCACCACGGTGTATTGCATGCGTTCGCGCGAGCCCATGTTGCCGGCGAGCATCTCGCCGGTGTTGATCCCCATGCGGAACTCCACGGGCACCTCCCCGCGCTCCGTGCGCCGCCGGTTGAGCTCGGCCACGAGGCGCTGGATGAGCACGGCGCAGCCCACGGCGTGGAAGCAGTGCTCCGGGTCGCTTTGGGGGGCGCCGAAGACCAGCATGGCACAGTCGCCCATGTACTTGTCCACCGTCCCCTGGAAGCAGGAGCCGGCCCGGGCGATGAGCGAAAAATAGGCGTTGAGGAAACGGACCACCTCGTCCGGCTTCATCTTCTCGGAAAGGGACGTATATCCTACGATATCGGCAAAGAGGACGCTGGCCGTGACGTGTTTCCCACCGAGCTCCACGTGGTCGAGGTTGTCGAGGACCTCGCGGGCCACCTCGGGCGAGAGGTAGCGGGAGAAGGCCGCCTCCACCTGGGTCTTGTGGAGGAGGCCCTCGGCCATCTGGTTGAAGGAGGCGATGAGGTAGCCCAGCTCGTCGTTCCGCCGCTCGCGGATGCGGTAGCGGTAGTCGCCCTCGCCGATGGCCCGGCTGGCGTCCATGAGGTGCCGGATGGGCCGGGAGAGGCGGCGTCCCATGAAGAAGGCCAGCCCGATCCCCACGAGGATCATGAAGACCGTGGCCGCCAGGACCACCCGGACGGAGTCCTGGAGGACCTTGTTCATGGTGCCCCGGCTGAAGGTGAGGGTCACGTAGCCGGCGATGACGTCACGGAACCGGACCGGCGCCACGAAGGAGACGTTGTGGGGGTCGCCGTGGGCGCGGCCCGCCTGGCGCCACTCGAAGATCCGGACCTCGGGGCCCAGGAAGTCCTTCTGGCGCCCGGCGTAGGGGGCCCCGGGGTCGAAGGGGCTGAGGCCGTTCTTCGCCAGGAGCTTCCCGTCCACCGAGAAGACGGCCGTGCCGAGGACCGCCGGGTCCTTGGCCAGGTTGGTGGCGAGCATCTCCAGGGTGAGGGTGTCGCCGGCCAGGATGGGCTCCTTGGCGGCCTCGGCCATCTGGTTGACGATGGTCATGCCGTAGGCGCTGATCTGGTTCTGGAGGAGGCGGGTCTGGTTGTTGAGGATCACGAGGCCGAGGCCGGTCATCCCCAGCACGATGAGGAGCGAGATGGCCAGGGCCATCTTGATGGCGATGGGGACGTAGCCGGGGCGCAGGCGGTCCAGGAAGGGGACGCGGGGGCGTCCGCCGCGGGTCTCGACGGTCCCGTTCTGTGCCAAGGATCCTCCCGGCGGCCCGGCGGGCCGCCCCGTGTGCTGGCGCCGTGACATGTCCGCGAGAGGCGGCCGGCCCCGGAGCCTACCGGCGGCCGGGGGATGGGTCAAGGCCGCGTCCTTACCTGGTTCTTCCTCGGCCGCCGGCGCCCCCGGGGTTAATCTCCGGGTGCGGCGGGGCGGCGGAGCCGCTTGATGTGCGACCGGCGCCGCTTGGCCTCGAGGCGCCGGCGGCGCGAGGTCCGGGTGGGCCGGGTGGCCTTGCGCGGCGCCGGCCGCTCGGCGGCCCCCTGGATGAGCCGGACCAGCCGGGCCAGGGCGTCTTCCCGGTTTCGGGCCTGGCTCCGGAAGCGGTTGGCCTCGATGACCAGCACCCCCCCGGCGCTCAGCCGGCGGCCCGCCGCCCGGCGGAGCCGCCGCCGGACCTCGTCGGGCAGCCCCCGGGCGCGGTCGACGTCGAAGCGCAGTTGGACCGCTGTGGCGGCGGTGTTGACGTGCTGCCCCCCGGGACCTGGGGCCCTCACGAAGCGGAACTCCAGGTCCGCCTCGTGAAGGACGATGTGCGGAGTGACCCGGATCACGGCAAGCCCCATTTTACGTCCGGCCGCCGGGTTCGCCAACGCCCCGCGGGATGGCGTCCCGACGATGGGCTACAATGAAAAGGCGGCCCGGAGCCCCGGCCGCCGGAGGAGAGGCCGCATGGATCCCGGAGATCTGCTCATACCCGAGACGCCGGTCTCCCCGGAGGAGGCCGAGCTCGTGGCCCTGGTGCTCCGGGCCCGGGGGATCCCGTGCCGCGTGGTGGCCGCCGGGGGCGGGGCGCGGGTGGCGGTGCGCGCCGGGGACGCCCCCCGGGCCCTCCGGGAGATCGAGGCCTACCGGGCGGAGAACCCGGACCGGCCGGCGGCGCCGCCGGCCGGTCCCCGGGTGGCGCGGCCGGCGCCCTGGGCCTTCCTGCTGGTCGCCGGGCTCCTCGGCTGGGCCCTCCTTGACCCGTGGCACGCGCGGCTCGTGGAGGCCGGGGCCGCCGACGCCCTCCGCATCCGACAGGGGGAGTGGTGGCGCCTCGTCACGGCGCTCACCCTCCACGCCGACATCGAGCACCTCTTGGCCAACCTCGCCGTGGGCGGGCTCGTCCTGTACCTCCTGGCCGGCCGGGTGGGCCCGGCGGCGGCCTGGTGCCTGGCCCTGGTCTCCGGCACCCTGGGGAACCTGGCCAACGCCCTGGCCGTGACCCCGCCTCACGTCTCCATCGGGGCCTCCACGGCGGTCTTCGGGGTCATCGGGGCGTTGTGCGGCCTCCAGGCGGCGGCGCCCGGGGACCGGCGGTCGGCCGGGGAGCTGGTCCGGCCCGTGGTCGCGGGGGTGGTGCTCCTCGCCTTCCTCGGCACAGGCGGGGAACGGACGGACGTGACGGCCCACCTCTTCGGGTTCCTCGCCGGCCTGGCGGCCGGGGCCGCCGCCGGGGCGGGTCCCCTGCGCGCCGGCCCGCCGGGACCGCGGGCCTCCCTCTGTCTCTCCCTGGCGGCCTGGGTCGGCCCCGCCGCGGCCTGGTGGGCGGCCCTCCGCTGAGGGGGGGGCGGTCAGCGGACGAGGACCAGGGAGAGCGCGGGCCAGTAGGTGATGACCAGGACCGCCAGGAGCAGGATCGCCAGGAAGGGGAGGCTGGCCAGGTAGAGCTCGGTGACGGGCTTCTTGAAGCGGTAGCTGGCGATGAAGAGGTTGATGCCCACCGGCGGGGTGCAGTAGCCGATCTGCATGTTGGCGAGGAAGATGATCCCCAGGTGCAGCGGGTCGATGCCGTAGCCCACGGCCACCGGCAGGACCAGGGGGACCACGATCACCAGGGCCGAGAAGATGTCGAGCAGCATGCCGAGGACCAGGAGGAAGAGGTTCAGGAGCAGGAGGAAGGTCAGCCGGCTCTGGATGTGGGCCTGGATGAAGGCGAAGAGACGGGCCGGCACCTGGGCGTCGATGAGGTAGTTGGTGGAGGCCAGGGAGACGCCGAGGATGACCAGCACGCCGCCCACCAGCACCATGGACTCGCGCATGATGCGCGGGAGATCCCGCGGCCGGACCTCCCGGTAGACGAGGACCTCCACCACCAGCACGTAGAGCACCGAGACGGCCGCCGCCTCGGAGATGGCGAAGTAGCCGGAGTAGATCCCGCCGAGGACCACCACGGGGAGGGGCAGCTCCCAGGCCGCGGCCCGGAGGGCCGTCCAGGCCGCGCGGGCGGAGAAGGCCGCGACGGGGGCGGTGCGCCGCCGCCCCCACCACACGCAGGCGGCCGACAAGAGCGCCACCATGAGGAGCCCCGGCAGAAGCCCCGCCAAGAAGAGGTCGCCGATGGCCACGGTGCCTCCCCCGGCGTCCAGCTGCTGGGCCACGATCCCGTACAGGATGAGGGCGATGGAGGGCGGGAAGAGGAGCCCCAGGCTCCCGGAGGAGGTCAGGAGCCCCAGGCTGAACCGGTCGTCGTAGCCCGCCTGCCGGAGCGCCGGGTAGAGCAGGGCCCCGAGGGCGATGATGGTGACCCCCGAGGCCCCGGTGAGGGCCGTGAAGAAGGCGCAGGCCACGAGGGCCACCACGGCGAGTCCCCCGGGCATCCAGCCGAGGAGGGCGTCGGTGAGGGCCACGAGGCGCCGGGAGGCCCGGCTCTCGCTGGCCACGTACCCGGCGAAGGTGAAGAGCGGGATGGCGAGGAGGACCGGCGTCTCCGTGATCCGGTAGATCTCCATGGGCACCACGGAGAGGTCCACCCCGGCGGCGTGGAAACCGAGGAGCGCCGCGGCGGCGATCACCGCGAAGAGCGGCGTCCCGGCCAGGGCCGCGGCGAGGAGCAGGAGCCCGGCGAGGATCACGGCCGCTTCCTCCCGAGCCATTCCGCGGCGCGGGTCCAGGCGAAGGCCAGGTAGCGGAGGGCGATGACCCCGAAGGCCAGGGGCAGGATCGCCTCGCAGGCCCAGGCCGGGACGCCGGGCATGGCCTCGGTGCCGTAGCTCCAGTCCATGTAGGCGAAGCGGGCGGCCTGGGCGGCCACCACGCCGGCCACCAGGGCCGTGACGAGGTCCGAGGCGGCCTCGATCCCCGGCCGCCACCTGTCCGGGAGGAAGCGGCGGAGGGCGGAGATGCGGATGTGGTCGTCGTCGCGGGCGGCCACCATGGCGCCGGCCATGCCCACCCAGAGGACGAGGATCCGGAGCAGCGGCCCGGACCAGGCGAGCCCCGAGCCGAAGAGCTCGCGGAGCACGATCTGGAGCCCCGCCAGGGCCACCATGGCCCCGAGGAGGGCCACGAGCAGGGCGTCCTCCAGCCGGGCGAGGAGCCGGAGGAGGGCCGGCCCCGGGCGTCCGCCGTCGGGCACTGGCTAGGGCCCTCCCCGTGCCGCCGCGGCCCGGCGCCGGTATTCGGCCAGGTGTGTCCTGAGGGCCGCCAGGGTGGCCGGCCGGTAGACGCCCTTTCCGGCCAGGTCGTCGACGGCCCCGGCGGCGATCCGCTTGAGCTCGGCCACCTCTTCCGGCGGCGCCTCCACGAAGGTGATCCCCTGGCGGCGGAGGGCCTCGAGGGCCTTGCGGTTCTCGTCGCGGTTCTGGCGGTCGAGTTCCCGGAAGACCCGGGACATCACCTCCCGCACCACGGCCTGGTCCGCCGGCGACAAGCGCGAGAAGAGGCGCCGGTCCACCACGAGGAGCCCGTAGACGTAACTCAGCGGGATGTCGGTGAGGTACCGGATCCGGGTATGCCACTGGAGGGCGATGGCCCCGATGGGGGACGTGGCCACCGTGTCCACCAGGCCGGTCTCGAGGCCGGTGAGCACGTCCGCCAGGGGGAGCGGGATGGGGGTGACGCCGAGGGCCTTGAAGACGGTGGTGCTCACCACGTCGCCGCTGGGCACCCAGACCTTTCGGCGCCGGAGGTCCGCCACGGCGCGGATGGGGGCCGCGGACATGAGGTAGACGAAGCCGCCCTCGGCCAGGCCGAAACTCACGAAGCCCCGCTGTTCGAGCCCCTCGAGGATGCCGGGGTCCATGCGCCGGCGGACGTAGTCCACCTCGTCCAGGGAGTCGAAGAGGAAGGGGATGCCGTAGACGGCGACGTCGGGGAAGACGGAGGAGAGGCTGCCGCCGGTGACGGCGCCGCCCCCGAGCTGGCCCACCCGGATCTTGCGGAGCACGCTCTGGTCGTTGCCCATGACCCCGCCGGGATAGAACTTGAAGGCGACCCGGCCCGAGGTGCGGCGGGCGATCTCCGCGGCCCCCTCGCGCATGTGGACCATCCAGGGCGCCCCCTCGGGGGAGAGGGTGGCGATCTTGAAGACCACGGTGCCCGCGCCCGCGGGCGGGGCCGGGGCGAGGACGGCGGCGAGGGCGAGGACGGCGGCGAGGAGGGCGGCGGGTCGGATCATGGGGGGTCTCCCGGGAGCGAGGGGCTCACCCGGGATTATTACCCGGGATCGCCCTTCGGGCCAAGGGGCGCGGGGGGAGGCACCGGGGCCGGGCGCTCAGAAGTAGGCGTCGCTCTCGGCCAGGAGCCGCCGCGCCCGCTCCTGGGCCAGGGTGTTCGTGAGGGTGAGGCCCGGGGCCGAGGGGTCGGCCGCCAGGACCTCGCGGAGCAGGCGGTCGTGGAGGGCCTTGTCGAAGACCATCCGGGCGTAGCGCTCGGCGTAGAGGACCTTGGCCATGAGGTTCCGGCCGCCGGAGAGGGCGATGGCCCGCTCGAAGTGGCGCCGCGCCGCCTCGGGCCGCCCCCCCAGGGCCGGCGGGCGGAGGGCGAGGAGGGCGCCGAGGTAGAGGTGGGCCTCGCCCGCCCGGTAGCCCTCGTCCAGCTCCAGGATCCGCCGCAGGAGGGCCTGGACCTTGGGGAGTTCCGCCACGGCGTTCCAGTCGTTGGCGTTGGCCTGGATCCACCCGGTCCAGGCCGTGGCGAGGCCGAAGAGGGCGGGGACGTCGCCGCGGCCGAAACCGTCGAGGGCCGAGCGGAAGGCGTCGAAGGGGAGGCCCCGGAGGGCGCAGGCGGCCGCGCGGCGCCGGCACAGGGCCCGGGCGCCGTAGCCGAGGGCCTTTCCGGCCAGGCGCCGGGCGCGGGCCGGGTCGTCCACGAAGAAGCCGGCGTAGGCGCCGTAGAGCGAGGCCCCGGCGGAGAGGAGTTCCTCGTTGTCCGGGGACCCGGCGATAAGGGCGTCCACCAGGAGGAGGTAGGCCGGGCCCCCCTGGCGCACCGTCTCCGGGTCGTCCTGGTTGCGGATGGCCTCGGTGAGGTCGGCGGCCAGGCGGCTCGTGGCGCGGTCGACCATCCAGCCGCAGGAGGAGAGGCACAGCGGGAGGAGGAGCCAGAGAAGGAGGCCGCGGAGCCGGGCGGAGGGGGCGGCGGCCCTGGGAATGCTGGGCATGGATGGACTCGCGGCCGGTGGATCCGGCGGGCCCGCCTGCACGGGAGCGCCTCCACGCTAGCACGGTCCCGGCCGGGGATGCAAGGCCCGGCCCGGCGGCGGTCAGGCGGGCACCGTGACCTCGAGGGGCTCGGCCCGGCCCAGCTCGCCGTGGAGGGCGTGAATGTGCCCGATCTCGCGCCAGTCCCTCCCGAGGAGCCCCGCCCCGTAGGCATCCAGGGCCACCGGGTCGAAGCCGGCCACGAGGCGGTTGACCGGCGGGCGGCAGGCGGGGCCGGCGAGGTGCGAGAAGGGCAGGCCGGCCGAGGCGTCCAGCAGGGTGAAGTCCGGGGCCCGGTAGCGGGCGAGGTCCGCCACCGCCGCCTGCATCCCCTCGTGGAAGGCCGACTTCTTCCAGTGCCCCGGCACCTGGTAGCGGCCCGGGGGCGCCAGGCCCATCATGTTCTTCAGCGTGAGGGTGACGCCGGCCAGGGTGTGGACCTTGAGCACCGGGACGGAGACGAGGAAGGCCTCGAGCGCCACCCGGGGAAGGTGCATCTCGGGCCACCGCCCCAGCTCCGGCCGGCGGAGGCGGACCGTGGGGGCCCGGTTGAGGTCCAGGAGTTCCACGTCCTTCTCCCGGGCCAGGGCCTCGTAGCCCAGGGCGCGGAAGACCTCGCCCGTCTCGAGGCGCCGGGCGCCGGTCCCCTCTCCGATGACGACCCGGGCCCCGGGGGCGGCGGCCCGGACGAAGTCCACCACGGCCCCCACCAGGGCCGGCGGCGTGGTGACGGGCGGCGGCAGCGCCTCCACCAGGTTGGGCTTCACCAGGACGGTCTCCACGCCCGAGAGGGCCGCGGCCAGGCCGCAGGCCTCGAGGAGCCGGGCGGCGGCGCCCGCGGCGTCGGCGGCGATCTCCCAGATCCGGCCGGGGGCCCGTGGCGTGGCGGGCGGCACCGGCTACCCGTGGAGCTTCCGGCAGAGCGCCGCGACCCGGGCCCCCAGCTTGGCGGCGTCGGCCTCCGCGGTCGCGTCCGGCTCGCCCACGCAGCCCACCCCGTAGTGGCCGGAGGCGTCCAGGGGGTCGCCCACGATGATCATGCCGTAGATCAGCATGCACTGGAGGATGGAGAGGATGGTGGTCTCCTTGCCCCCGGTGGGATGGCCGCCGGTGGCGAAGGCGGCGCCCACCTTGCCTTCCATCCGGCGCCGCAGGCCCACGAACTCGTCGAAGACCCGCTTGAGGTCCGCGGCCATGACCCCGAAGTAGACCGGGGAACCGGCGATGACGCCGGCGGCCGCCTCGAAGTCGGAGCGTGTGACCTCGGCGGTGCTCCGGAGCACCGGTTCGCCGCCGCCCTCGGCCACGCCGCGGGCCACGGCCTCGGCCAGCTTCCGGGTGTGGCCGCCCTTGGAGTAGTAGAGCACCAGGACCTTCGGCATGGTCGTCACCTCCTCGATGTCTCGGGATGTCTCGGGGTGGGGCGGGGCCGCCATCCCATCGTTATTAAAGCCCGGCCGCGGCGCCCGCCGCAAGGGCCGCGCCGCCTATTGACGGGCGGGGCCGGATAAGGTAGGGGTCGGAGGAGGTCCGGCCGGGTGCGGCCGGCCCGGCATTCCACGGGCGCCCGGCGCCCCCACGAGGAGAATCCTTGCCATGAAACGGGGTATCGTCTTTCGGCTGGTGCAGGGGATGATGGTGCTGGTGCTCGTCCTGGCGGGCGCGGCGTGCCAGCGGCAGGAGGCCGCCTCCTCCAAAGGCGGGGCGGGGCAGGGCGAGGCCGCCGCCCCGGCCGCCGCGGGCCTCATCCGGGGCACCGTGGTGGAGACCATGAACAGCGGCGGCTACACCTACCTGCGCCTCGACACGGGGACGGGCAAGGTCTGGGTGGCGGTCCGCGAGATGAAGGCCGCCGTGGGCGACCGGCTGACGCTCAAGCCCGGGACGGTCATGCACGACTTCCAGAGCCGGACCCTCAACCGGACCTTCCCGGAGATCGTCTTCTCGGAGGGGCCGGCGGACGGGCCGGGGGCGACGGCCCCGGCCCCGGAGGCCGGCATGGGTTCCGGGACCAAGGCCTCCGCGGGCGGGCACCCCCTGACGCCCCGGGCGGACGTCCACGTCCTCAAGGCCGAGGGTGAGCATGCCTACACCGTGGCCGAGATCCACGCCGGCCGGGACCGGCTCGCGGGGAAGAAGGTCCGGGTCCGCGGACAGGTGGTGAAGGTGAGCCCCAACATCATGGGCCGGAACTGGATCCACCTCCAGGACGGCACCGGGGACGAGACCGCCGGGACCTACGACCTCACCGTGACCTCCGCGGACCTTCCCGCCAAGGGCGAGGTGGTCACCGTGGAGGGGACCCTGGCCGTGGACAAGGACTTCGGGGCCGGCTACCGCTACGGCGTGATCGTCGAGGGGGCCAAGGTCACCCGGTAGCGGGCCTCCCCTTGCCGGTCCCCGGGTCGTTCGGGCCGCGGCGTCCGGGGCATCCCGTCCGAGGCACCGCCGCGGCCCGGGATCCTCTTTGCGACGCCATCAGGTGATGACCGAGGGCCGGTCGCGACCCGTCCGCTCCTCGATCTCCCCCAGGGCCCGGGCGGCGGCCACGAGATCCGCCAGCGCCGCCTGGGGGTCGTCGTGCTGGCGGGCCGGGTCCGGCTCGTGGCGCTCGAGGTAGAGCCGGAGGGTGGCGCCCTCGGTGCCGGTTCCCGAAAGGCGCCAGACCATGCGGGCGCCGTCTTCGAAGACGATCCGGATCCCCTGCCCCGTGCTCCGGCTGTGGTCCACGGGGTCCGTGTAGGCGAATTCGTCGGCCGCCCGTACCCGCCGCCCCCCGACCTCCCGGCCGGGGAGTTCCCCGAGCCGTTGTCTCAGGTGATCCATGAGCCCCGCGGCCGCCGCCGGGTCCAGGGCCTCGTAGTCGTGGCGGGTGTAATAGGTGCGCCCGTAGCGCCGCCAGTGGTCCTCGAGGATCTCCGCCACCGGCGCCCGCCGCACGGCCAGGAGGTTCAGCCAGAAGAGCACGGCCCAGAGCCCGTCCTTCTCCCGCACGTGGTCGGAGCCGGTGCCGAAGCTCTCCTCGCCGCAGAGGGTCACGCGGCCGGCGTCCAGGAGGCTGCCGAAGAACTTCCATCCCGTCGGGGTCTCGTAGCAGGGGATTCCGAGGTCGGCCGCCACGCGGTCCACGGCGGTGCTGGTGGGCATGGACCGGGCGACGCCCTTCAAGCCCCCGGCGTAGCCCGGGACGAGCCGGGCCTCCGCGGCGAGCACCGCCAGGCTGTCGCTCGGTGTCACGAAGCAGCCCCGGCCGAGGATCATGTTGCGGTCGCCGTCGCCGTCCGAGGCGGCCCCGAGGTCGGGCGCGTCCGGGCCGTTCATGAGGGCCACGAGGCCGCGGGCGTGGACGAGGTTCGGGTCCGGGTGGCCGCCGCCGAAGTCGGGGAGCGGCGTCCCCCGGACCACGGTGCCCGGCGGCGCCCCGAGCCGCCGCTCGAGGATCTCGGCGGCGTAGGGCCCGGTGACCGCGTGCATGGCGTCGAACCGCATCCGGAAGCCGTCGGCGAAGAGGGCCCGGATCCGGTCGAAATCGAAGAGCCGCTCCATGAGCTCGGCGTAGTCGGCCACGGGGTCGATGACCTCCACCTCCATCCCGCCCAGGCGCTGGATGCCGGGCCGGTCCAGGGGGAGGTCCGGGGCCTCGGCGGTGCGGTACTCGGTGATCTCACGGCTCCGGCGCCAGAAGGCCTCGGTGACCTTCTCCGGCGCGGGGCCGCCGTTTTCCACGTTGAACTTGAGGCCGAAGTCGCCGCCGGGGCCACCGGGGTTGTGGCTCGCCGAGAGGATGAAGCCGCCGGCGAGCCCGCGGCGGCGGATGATGCAGGAGGCCGCCGGGGTGGACAGGAGGCCCCCGCGGCCCACCAGCACCCGGCCCACCCCGTTGGCCGCCGCCATGCGGAGGATGGCCTGGATGGCCACGTCGTTGTGGTGGCGGCCGTCCCCGCCGAGCACCAGGGCCTTGCCCGAAAGGTCCAGGGTGTCGAAGATGGACTGGACGAAGTTTTCGAGGTAGTGGGGTTGGGAGAAGACGGCGACCTTCTTGCGGAGGCCGGAGGTGCCCGGCCGCTGGTCCGGAAACGGGGTGGTGGCGACGGTGCGGATCTGCATGGGGCCTCCTGTGGGTGGGGGAAGGGGCGCCCGGCGCCCGGGCCGGGGTGCCTCCTCCGTATCGGGCGGCGGCCCTCCTGTCAAGGGCCCCGGCCTTTCGCCGCCGGGGCGGCCGTGGTAAATCCGGGGGCCGGGGCGTTCGCCCCGTGATCCCGTGCTGCCGGAGGTCCGCGTGAAGATCGCCGTCATGAGCGACACCCACGACCACGTCTGGAACGTCCGGGCGGCCGTGGCCCAGGCCCGGCGCCTGGGGGCCGAGGTCCTCCTCCACTGCGGGGACCTCGTCTCGCCCTTCGTCCTCGAGGAACTCGACGCCTTCCCCGGCCCGGTCCACCTGGTGCTGGGCAACAACGCCGGCGACCAGCTGCTGCTCGCCCGGCACTGCCAGGCCCGGGGCGGCCGGGTGGTGCACCACGGCGCCTTCGGGCGGATCGAGGCCCCGGGCGGGCCGGTGGCCTGGGTCCACGACCCGGACTGGGGCCGGGCCCTGGCCCGGGCGGGGGAGCACCGGCTGGTCTGCTTCGGCCACACCCACCGGTTCCTCCTGGAGGAGGCGGGGGGCGTGCACCTCCTGAACCCCGGCGAGCTCCTCGGCCGGAAGGAGCCACCGGGGTGGGCCCTGGTGGACGGGCGGGACTTCTCCGTGACCCGCGTCCTCCTGGAGGGCGGCCGTGGGTGAGGCGCCGGCCAGGGTGGGGGTGGACACCGGGGGCACCTTCACGGACTTCTTCTGCCGGCTCCCGGACGGCGGCACCCGCCGGTGGAAGACCCTCTCCACCCCGTCCGATCCCTCGGCGGCGGTCATGGAGGGGCTCGCCGCCCTCTTCCCCGACCTCGACCCCGCCGGCCTCGAGGTGGTCCACGGCACCACCGTGGGGACCAACGCCTTCCTGGAGCGCAAGGGGGCACGGATGGTCCTGGTCACCACCCGGGGCTTCGAGGACGTCCTCTGGATCGGGCGCCAGGACCGCCCGCGCCTCTACGACCTCTTCGCCGCCCGCCCCGCCGAGATCCTGCCCCGGCACCGGGTGACCGGCGTCCGGGAGCGGATGACCTGGCGGGGGGAGGTGCTCGAGCCCCTGTCCGGGGAGGAGGTGCGGCGGGCGGTCCGGTTCTGCCGGGCCCGGGGGGCCCGGAGCGTGGCCGTGTGCCTGCTCCACGCCTACGCCGGCGCCGGCCACGAGGCGCGGCTCGGCCGGGCGCTCGAGGCGGCGGGCTTCCCGGTCTCCCTCTCCTCGCGGGTGCTCCCGGAGTTCCGCGAGTACGAGCGCCTTTCCACCACGGTGATCAACGCCTACCTCGGGCCGGTGGTGGGCGGCTACATAGAGCGGCTCCGGCGGCGGCTCGAGGGGGCCCGGCTCCTCGTCCAGCTCTCCAACGGGGGCTGCCGCCCGGCGGCGGGGGTGGGGGCGCACGCGGTCCAGACGCTGCTGTCCGGGCCCGCCGGGGGCGTCCAGGCCGCCTGGGAGCTCGGGCGGGCCCTGGGGTTCGACCGGGTCCTCACCCTGGACATGGGCGGGACCTCCACCGACGTGGCCCTGTGCGACGGGGGGCCGAGCCTCACCCGCGACTACCGGCTCGAGGGCTATCCCGTGGCGGTGCCCCTCATGGACATCCACACCGTGGGGGCGGGCGGCGGGTCCCTGGCATGGGTGGATGCGGGGGGGCTCCTCCGGGTGGGGCCCGAGAGCGCCGGGGCGGACCCCGGCCCCGTCTGCTACGGCAAGGGGACGGGGATCACCGTGACCGACGCCAACCTGTTCCTCGGCCGTCTCCGGCCCGAGGCCTTCCTCGGGGGGCGGCTGGCCCTGGCCGCGGACCGCGTGCCGCCGCGGATGGCGGAGTTGGCGGCCCGGGTGGGGCTCTCCCCCCGCGAGGCCGCCCTCGGCGTCCTCCGGCTGGTGGACACCCACATGGTGCGGGCGCTGCGCGCCGTGAGCCTGGAACGGGGCCACGATCCCCGGGGGGGCGCCCTGGTGTGCTTCGGCGGGGCGGCGGGGCTCCACGCGGCGGCCCTGGCGGCGGAACTCGAGATCCGCACCGTGATCCTCCCCGACCGGGCGGGGGTGTTCTCCGCCCGGGGCATGGCCGTCTCCGACCTCCTCTTCGACGGTTCCACCGCCTTCTTCGCCGCCGGCCGCGGGGCCTCGGACATCGACCCGGGCCCGGCGGTCCGGGCGTTGGCCGCCCGGCTGGCGGGCGACATCCGGGGAACGGGCCTCGACCCGGCCGCCGCCCGGAGCGAGTTCTTCGTGGACGTCCGTTACCGCGGCCAGTCCTACGAGGTCACGGTCCCCCTCGAGGGTGACTGGGGCGCGGCCTTTGCCGAACGGCACCGGTTCTTGTACGGTCATGACATGCCGGGTGCACCGCTGGAGGTGACGGCGGTCCGGGCCCGGGCCCGGATCCCGAGGGGCGGGGCGGACTTCCGGGAGGCCGTCCTTCCCCGGCCCGCCGCGCCCTGGCACGGCCGCCGCGCCCCCGTGGAGTTCGAGGGCGGCCCCCGAAGCGCCCTGCTCCTCGACCGGGCGGCGCTCCGGCCGGGGGAGCGGCTTTCGGGGCCGGCATTGGTGCTGGACGATTTCACGACCCTGCTCCTGCCGCCGGGGTGGGGCGCCCGGGTCCTGGACGGCGGCCACGTCCTCATGGAACGGGAGGGGGAGCGCCATGACGGAGACGGGAACTGAGGCGCCGGACATCCGCGCGGGGTGGGAGGTCCTCGACCGGCTCGGCGTCCCCTTGCTGCTGGTGGCCGGCGACGGCGAGGTCCTTCGGGCCAACGCCGCCGCCGCCCGGGTCTTCGGGGAGCCCGCCTCGGGGCTTCGGGACCGGCACTTCCGGGACTTTTTCCTGCCGGAGGACCAGGAGATCCTCTGTCACAACATCCTGGAACTCACCCGGCGCCGGGGGGGCTTCGAGGGCGAGGCCATGGTGCGCCGCCCGGACGGGGCGGCCTTCATCGGGCTCCTGTCCACCACCCCCGGGCGCTGGGACGGGGCCGACGTGGTGGTGCTCGCCGTCCAGGACGTCTCGCGCCTCAAGCACCTCGAGCGAGTCATGCGCCGTTCCGAGCGCCTCGCCTTCCTGGGCCGGATGCTCGAGGACATCAGCCACCAGATCCGCAACCCCATCCAGGCCATCGGCGGCTTCGCCCGGCGGCTGGCCCGTCGGCACCAGCCGCAGAACGAGTACGTCCAGGTGATCCTCAACGAGAGTTCGCGGCTGGAGGCACTGCTGGCCACGCTGACGGCCTTCATCCGGCTGCCGCGGGCCGAGCTCCGTCCGATCCGGGTGGAACGGCTGCTGGCCAAGGTGACCGCCGCGGTGCGGGGCCTCGTGGAGAGCCACGGCGGTACACTGGAGGTCACGGTGGGCGAGGGGCTGGAAGGGCGGCGGGTCATGGCCGACCCGGACCTCATGGTGATGGCCGTGGAAGCCGTGGTCCGAAACGCCTGCGAGGCCTACGAGGGACGGGAGGGGCCCCGGCCCGTCGTCCTCGAGGTGGCGGCCCCGGAACGGAGCCCCTGGGCCTGCGTGATCACCGTCTCGGACTCCGGCGCGGGGATCTCTCCGGCGAACCTCCCCCTGGTCTTCGACCCCTTCTTCACCACCCGGACGGGCCAGGTGGGGATGGGGCTCACCTTCGCCCGGCGGATCATGGAGGAGCAGATGGGGCGCATCGGGATCCAGTCCACCCAGGGCAAGGGGACCCAGGTGCGGCTTTCCCTTCCCGGAGAGCGGCGCCGTGCCGTGCGCGTGCGCCGGATCGGCGACGGCGGGGACGAGGCGGAGCGCCCTTGACGGGGGCGGGCGGAGGCGGCCCATGGTGAGCCCCGTGGACATCGAGGTGGTCAACCGCCAGCTGGCGTCGGTGGCGGAGGAGATGGGGATCGTCCTCCAGAGGTCCGCCTTCTCCGCCAACATCAAGGAGCGGCGGGATTTCTCCTGCGCGGTCTTCGACGGGGCGGGCCGGCTGCTCGCCCAGGCGGCGCACATCCCCGTGCACCTCGGGGCCATGCCGCTCACCGTGGAGCGCGTCCTCGCCCGCCGCCGGCCGGGGCCGGGGGACGTGGTCCTCACCAACGACCCCTTCCTGGGCGGCACGCATCTGCCCGACCTCACCCTGGTGGCGGGGGTCTTCGCCGGGGCGGCGGACCGGGAGCCCCTCTTCTACCTCGTCACCCGCGCCCACCACGCCGACGTCGGCGGGCGGACGCCGGGGTCCATGGGGCTGGCCCGGCGGATCGAAGACGAGGGCGTCCGGATCCCCCCGGTGGCGCTGGTCCGCGGCGGGCGGCTCGACCGGGAGGTCCTCGACGGTTTTCTCGCCCGGGTCCGGAACCCCGCCGAGCGGGAAGGGGACCTCCGGGCCCAGCTCGCCGCCTTGGAACGGGGCCGGCGCCGGCTCCTCGACCTCGTCGGCCGGGAAGGCCCGGAGTCCTTCTGCCGGAAGCTGCCGCCGCTGCTCGACTACGGGGAGCGGGTCATGCGGGCCGCCGTCTCGGCCCTGCCGGACGGGGAGTACCGCTTCGAGGACGCCCTGGACGACGACGGGCTCGGCTCCCGCCCCGTCCCCATCCGGGTCCGGCTGCTGGTCCGGGGCGACGAGGCGGTGGTGGACTTCGGGGCCAGCGCCGGCCAGGTGGAGACGGGGCTCAACACCGTCCGGAGCGTCACCTGTTCCGCGGTGGCCTACGTCTTCTTCTGCCTGGCCGGCGGCGACTACCCCCTCAACCACGGCTCGCTCCGCCCCATCGAGGTCCGGACCCGGCCGGGCAGCCTGCTCGACGCGCGCCCTCCCGCCCCCGTGGCGGCGGGGAACGTGGAGACTTCGCAGCGCATCGTGGACTGCCTCCTCGGCGCCCTGGCCCAGGCGGCGCCCGACCGGGTCCCCGCCGCCGCCTGCGGCAGCATGAACAACGTGGCCGTGGGCGGGCCGGGCGGCGGTGCCGGGGGGAGTGGGTACGCCTACTACGAGACCATCGGGGGCGGGATGGGGGCGGGGCCCGGCGTGCCGGGCCTCTCCGGGGTCCAGGTCCACATGACCAACACCCGCAACACCCCGGTGGAGGCCCTGGAGCAGGCCTATCCCTTCCGGGTGGAACGCTACGGGTTCCGCCGGGGTTCCGGCGGGCGGGGGGCCTTCCGCGGCGGGGAGGGCATCGTCCGCCGGTACCGGTTCCTCGAGCCCGCCACCGTGACGCTCCTCACGGAGCGGCGGCGCCTGGCCCCCTGGGGCCTCCGGGGCGGCGGCCCGGGCCTCCGGGGCCGGAACCTCTACTTCCCGGCCTCCGGCGGGCGGACCCGGGTGCTGCCCGGGAAGGTCGTGATCCAGGTTGCGCCCGGCGACGTGCTCGAGGTGCGCACCCCGGGGGGCGGCGGCTGGGGCGCGCCGCCTCCCGGGAGGCGTGGAGGCCCCCGCTAGGCGCCGCCCGAGGCCTCGTACTCGTTGAGGAAGTCCTCCAGGACGTCCACCTTTTTCTTCCGGACCACCATGTCGAAGATGGCGTCCTTGACCTTCCGCGGCAGCAGCTCGATGCTCCGGGTGGTGGAGGCGTCGAACTTGGCCGTGGGGAAGAGCTTCAGGATCCGGTCCTTCTGGGCCTCGGTGGCGAAGACCTGGATGACCTTCATGCCCGCCAGCTTCTCCTGGCACAGGTGGGCGAGCTCCGCCTCGTGGAGCTTCTGGTAGCGTTCCTCGTTGACCCATATGTTGATGGGGAACTTTTCTTCCGCCATGGCGCTGTGCTCCTTCCTTGTCGGCCGCGGCTTCAGCCCAGCGGGGGGATGGTGAAGACCGGGGTCCGCTTTGCGAGGTACTCGTCGGTGACGAAGGGGGAACCGAACCCGTAGCGGTCCGCGCATTCCATGACGAGGTCGAAGACCTCGGGCCGGAAGATGAGCCGCGGCGGTTTGACGCCGTCCATGACGATGCTCCGGATGAGGGTCCCGCTGAACTTCTGCCACTCGGACTTGTGGTTGCAGAGTCCCTCCGAGGTGATCTCCCCGCAGTGGGGGCAGTAGAGCCAGTTCATGGAATAGACCGGCGTGATGTTGAGCTTCTCCTTGGGGATGCTCTGCAGGAGCCGGTGGGCGTCGTAGGGGTCGTAGTAGTCGCCCACGCCGGCGTGGTCGCGGCCGTACATGTGGTGCGTGCAGCCGAGGTTGACCCGGATGCAGGCGTGGAAGACGGCCTCCTTCGGCCCGGCGTAGCGCATGTCCCAGAAGGTGAGGGAGGTCATGTGGTTGTGGTCGCCGAAGTAGCCCGCCTTGCGGAGCTCGTCCTGGCACAGGATGATGGCCTCGTCGATGTAGTCGCCCTTGCGCTTCTGGCCGATGATGGCGTTGACCAGGACGCCCACCATGGGCCGCTCGATGGGGAGCCCCCCGTAGGCCTGGGCCCAGGCGCCCTTCATGAGCCACTCGTGCCCCGTGTGGGGGACGTTCCGGGTCTGGTGCACCACGATGGCGGCCCAGCCCTTCTCCCGGAAGCGCCGGCGCATCTCCAGGGGCGGGATGAAATAGGGCTCGAAGACGGGGTTGATCCGGGGCCGGTTGACCAGGGTGACCTTGCCCCCGATGAACTTCTCCTTGTAGCCGCAGGTGCGCGCCACCCCCGGGTGCTTCATCTCGGCGGTGCCGAAGATGGCGGTGCACATCTCCTCCATGTCGTAGGTCCAGATCTCCTCCACGTCGAGGATGGCGAGGGGGTTCCCCTGGTAGGTGAGCAGCAGCCGGCCGCCCTCCTTGACGCCGTACTCGGCGATCTCCGCCTCGCTCATGTCGAAGACGATGGGGATGCTCCAGACGGTGCCGTCGGCGAGCTCCATCTTCCGGATCACGGAGTCGGCGTCCGCCCGTCCCATGAAGCCCTCGAGCGGGGTGAACCACCCGTAGGCGATGTCGATGACCTCGTTGGCGATCTGGTCCCGGACCGGGTAGGGGGTGAGCCCCTCCACGGCGCGGGCGGCCTCCCCCGGGGGGAGGATCCGTTCCACGATCTCCTTGCCGCCATGTCCGATTTCCGCCATTTTCCGCCTCCTTGGCCGAATAGTGGGATGCCGTTTCCGATGGGGGCCGCTTGCCGGGGTCGCGGCCTCAGGGGGGGCGGGGCGGCCGGGCGGGATGCCGCGGACGGCGCGTGCCCTGCGGCAGAGCAGGGTCTCCCCGGTGGATGGCGGTCGGAGGCCGCATCCGGACCTCCCGTGGATGGAGATTTCGGGAGAAAAGATACTTAATCTCGATGAAAATTAGCCGACAGCCCGAATATCTCCGTGTCTAAAGGTTATAGACCTCAAGAAAAGGTCTTTCGCCGGATTCCACAGTCATTCGCTATCAAAGGCCGGGCCGGCTGTCAAGGGCGGCCGCCCTTGACAGAGCCAGCCGGATTGGCGATAACGATGTCCGCTGGTTCCCCGGCAGCGCCGGGGAGCCATGGGAAAGGAGCCCTTTTCATGCGGAAACGGTACCTCATGGCGCCGGGACCCGTCGCCGTGGCCCCGGACGTCCTGCTCAAGATGGCCGAGCCCATCATCCACCACCGCTCTCCCCAGTTCTCCGCCATCCTGGAGGAGGTCCGGGGGGGGCTCAAGTACCTCTTCCAGACCCGGAACGACGTCCTGGTCCTGGCCTCGTCCGGCACGGGGGGCATGGAGGCCTCGGTGGCGAACCTCTGCGCGCCCGGGGATACCGCCGTGGTGGTCCGGGGGGGGAAGTTCGGCGAGCGCTGGGCGGAGCTCTGCGAGGCCTACGGCGTCCGGGCGGTCAACGTGGACGTCGCCTGGGGCCGGGCCGTGGACCCGGCGGACGTGGCCGCCGCCCTCGAGGCGCACCCGGAGGCCCGGGCGGTCTTCGTCCAGGCCCACGAGACCTCCACCGGCGTCAAGCACCCGGTGGAGGCCCTGGGGGAGCTGGTCCGCCCCCGCCCCGAGACCGTGCTGGTGGTGGACGCCATCAGCGCGCTCGGCGTCTACGACATCCGCACCGACGACTGGGGTCTCGACGTGGTGGTGACCGGCTCGCAGAAGAGTCTCGGGCTCCCGCCGGGCCTGGCCATGGTGAGCGTGAGCGAGAAGGCCTGGGCCCTGGCGGAGCGCTCGACGCAGCCCCGCTACTACTTCGACTTCCGCCGGGAGCGCAAGGCGCTCGGCCGCCGGACCACGGCGTTTACGCCGGCCGTCTCCCTCATCATCGGGCTCGAGCGGGTCCTCGCCCGGGTCCGCGAGGTGGGCCTTCCGGCCCTCTTCGCGCACCACCGGCGGCTGGCCGAGGGGACCCGCGCCGGGGTCCGCGCCCTGGGGCTCTCCCTCTTCCCCGAGGCGCCCTCCGAGGCGGTCACGGTGATTCGGGCCCCCGAGGGCATCGACGGGCAGGAGGTGGTGAAGCTCCTCCGCGAGGAGTACGGTATCACCATCGCCGGCGGGCAGGCCCAGGCCAAGGGGAAGATCTTCCGCATCTCCCACATGGGGCACCTCGACGAGTGGGACATGCTGGTGGCCCTGGCCGCCGTGGAGCGGGCCCTCCACCGGCTCGGCCACCCCGTGGAGCTGGGCCGAGGCGTGGCCGCCGCCGAGGCCTGGTTCGCGGGTGCCGCGGCCTGACCCGCCACGGCCGGCGGCCCCGCCCGCCCCCGCGGGAATGACCCGCTGCGGCGCGGGGCCGTCCGGGTGCGGGGCCTCCGCTCCGCCGCCGAAATAAATAGCTGAGGAAGCGAGGACGCATTCGAAATGAAGGTACTCATCACCGATCCCATCGCCCGGGAGGGCGTCGACATCCTCCGCCAGGCCGGCCTCGAGGTGGAGGAGCGCCTCGGGCTCGCCCCGGAGGCCCTCCTCGAGGCCGTCAAGGACGCCGACGGGCTCGTCATCCGGAGCAACACCAAGGTCACCGCCGAGGTGGTGGCCGCCGCCGACCGCCTGAAGGTGGTGGGCCGGGCGGGCACCGGCCTCGACAACGTGGACATCGAGGCCTGCAACAAGCGGGGCATCGTGGTCATGAACACGCCCGGGGGCAACACCAACTCCGCGGCGGAGCACACGGTGGCCATGATGCTGGCCATGTCCCGGCACATCCCCCAGGCCACCGCCTCCATGAAGGCCGGGAAGTGGGAGAAGAAGCGCTTCCAGGGTCAGGAGGTGGCCGGCAAGACCCTGGGCATCATCGGCATCGGCCGCATCGGGAGCATCGTGGCGGAGCTGGTCCAGGGACTCCGGATGAAGGTGGTGGCCTTCGACCCCCACATCCGCCCGGACCTCGCCGAGAAGTTGGGGGTGGAGCTTGTGGACCTCGACGAACTCTGCCGCCGGGCGGACTACATCTCGGTCCACACCCCCCTCCTCCCCGAGACGAAGGGCCTGCTCAACAAGGACCTCTTCGACCGGATGAAGGACGGCGTCATGGTGCTCAACTGCGCCCGGGGCGGCATCGTCAACGAGGCCGATCTCTACGCGGCCCTGAAGTCGGGCAAGGTGGCCGCCGCCGCCCTGGACGTCTTCGAGAAGGAGCCCACCACCCTCGAAAACCCCCTGCTCGGGCTCGACAACTTCATCTGCACGCCGCACCTCGGCGCCTCCACCCGCGAGGCCCAGGAGAACGTCGCGGTGGCCGTGGCCAACCAGATCGCGGCCTACCTCACCAAGGGCGAGGTGCGCAACGCCGTGAACGTGCCCTCCGTGGGCGGCGAGGCCCTCGTCCGCCTCGGCCCATTCATCCGCCTGGGAGAGAAGCTCGGGGCCTTCCTCGCCAACATGCAGGACGGGGCCATGGAGGAGGTGGAGATCGGCTACCTCGGCGACGTGGCGGAGTACGACACCGCGCCGGTGACCGTGGCCGTCCTGAAGGGGCTCATGGCCCCGTATCTCCGGGAGGAGGTCAACTACGTCAACGCCCCGATCCTGGCCCGGGAGCGCGGCATCAAGGTGACCGAGGCCAAGAGCCAGACCTCGGAGGATTTCACCAACCTCCTCCAGGTCACCGTCCGCTCCGGCGGCGGCACCAACCTCGTGGCCGGCACCATCTTCGGCAAGAAGGAGCCGCGCCTGGTCCGCATCAACGACTTCCGGCTCGAGGCCGTCCCCGAGGGCCACATGCTGCTCATCTACAACGAGGACCGGCCCGGGGTGATCGGACGGATCGGCCTCACCCTGGGCGAGGCGGGCGTCAACATCGCCCGCATGCAGGTGGGGCAGGATACGGGCCACCACCGGAACGTCATCCTCCTCACCATGGACGAGCCCGTCTCCCCCGATGTCCTCGCCCGGCTCCAGGAGCAGGACGGCGTGACCTCGGCCCGCCCCGTGGAGCTCTAGACCGCTTTCCCCCACGGACGCCTCAGGGGGCCGGAGTCTTCCGGTCCCCTTTTTTATGCCTGGGACCGGGCGCCGTTTTTTGCGTGAATCATGGAAGTTCCGGTTGACAGCTGCGGCTCGTTCTGCCACATTCGTCAAGAGGTGTGCCGCCGCTGGGCTCTTCCGGGCGCCGCGGCATGGGAGAGGCACACCCGGACAGGGAGGGAGACGTGATGCGACGGTCCGGCCGCCGCGTCTGACATCGCCCCGCCTGCCCAGGCTGGGCGCTCCAGTGCTTGGAGGCCTTCGGGCCCCGCCGTTTCGGCATCTTCCCTCCATCTTCTCCGCTCTCACTTTTCCGATCTGAAATACCTTCGACCCGCGTCCATGCCCGCGACGGCCCCCGAAAGGGGCGCCGCGCCGGAGCCGCCGCCTCCCGCCGGGGCCGGCGGGACACCCTGCGAAGGCCCCTTCCCGTCGGGGCCGAACGTGAAGGGAGGTGAGACCGCCGGAGTCGCCGAAGAAGGATCGCCCGTGATGGAAGCCTTGAGGCTCCCGCCCGGCCGCCGCCGGGGGGTGCCGTCGATGGAATCGAATCCAACAGGTTGGAGGGACATGGGATGATCAAGAGATTGCTGGTTCCGGCCGCCGGTCTGGTGCTCCTGATCGGCTGCGCCCAGATGCTCGGCAAGCGGGCCGACTACATCAAGGCCCCGTCGGTCGCGCCGGGCGCCGCCTACGTGGGGAGCGAGGCCTGCCTCGAGTGCCACGAGGGCTACGCCCATGACCGGAACAACGTCCACATGCGCATCGCCGCCTTCGAGGTGCCTGGCGGCTACAAGACGGGGTGCGAGGGGTGCCACGGCCCCGGCTCCGCCCACGTGGAGGGCGGGGGCGATACGGAGAAGATCCTCCGCTTCACCGAGGGAGGCCTGGAGGCCGAGGAGGTGGCCGGCGTCTGTACCACCTGCCACCAGGTGGGTCCCCACATGAACTGGGCCGGCTCGGCCCACGCCGAAAACGGCGTGGCCTGCACCGCCTGCCACCGGGTGCACCTCAACGGGAACAAGCGGCTGCTGGCCAAGAAGCAGCTCGACCTCTGCGCGGGCTGCCACCAGGACGTCAACGCCCAGGGCTACTTCGCCTCCCATCATCCCCTGAAAGAGGGGAAGATGGTCTGCACCTCCTGCCACAACCCCCACGGGACGGCCAATACCGTGCCCGGCATGCTGAACACCGACGAGCGGGTCAACGACCTCTGCCTCGACTGCCACACCCGGTACCAGGGGCCCTTCGTGTTCGAGCACGACCCCGTGGTGGAAGACTGCCTCATCTGCCACGACCCCCACGGGACCGTGGCGAACAACCTCCTCCGCCAGCAGGAACCCTTCCTGTGCCTGACCTGCCACGAGGCCCATTTCCATGCGGCCCGGGCCTCCAACGACGTGGCCACGGTGATTGCGCCCGGGGATCCGGCCAACACCATCGGGCCCACGGACCACGGGTTCCAGAAGTCCTTCATGACCAAGTGCACCCAGTGCCATTCCCAGGTGCATGGCTCCGACCTGCCGTCCCAGACGGTGCCCGGCGGCGGCCATGGCCTGACCCGGTAGCAGAGGAGGTGAGCCGATGAAACGCATTGCAGGGATCGGACTGCTGGCCGCCCTGGCCCTGGCCCTCGTGTCGGCGTCGCCGGCCCGTTCCGAGGAGGGCAAGGCCCTCGAGGGGCGGGTGAGCGTCGGCGGGGCCTGGACCCTGGACGACGTGGACGAGGACGAGTCCGCCGCCAAGGGCGCGGCCGAGTACAACAGCATCCTCGAGAAGAACCTCACCGTGGACCTCGCCGGTGACGTGAGCCTCCGGACGGGCCTCGTGGACCTCGACGCCGACGCCCATTACCAGGACGGCGACGACCAGGAGTACGGGGGGGCCCTCTCCCTGGCCCGCATCCTCACGGTGAAGACCACCTACAACCGCTTCCTCCACCAGCTGGGCCACGACGAGCTGGACAACCTGGAGGCGCACATCTTCAGCAACACGGTGGCCGGGCCCGTGGCCGGGACGCCCTTCACGGCGCCGGTGGCACCGAGCACCGTGGGTTCGGCGGCGGTGTACCACACCGACTTCAACCCCACGGACGAGTACGCCATCACCCGGTCCGAGATGCGAAACAGCGCGGTGATCCACGTCCCCGCCCTGCCCATGCTCACCGTGGGCTTCGACCATCGCTACGAGAAGCGAGAGGGGATGGAGCAGGCCCGGACCATGAGCAAGTGCTCCGCCTGCCACGTGGTGGGGGTGAGCAAGGAGGTCCACGAGCTCACCAACGAGTACACCCCGAAGGTGAGCCTCCGGATGGGAACCTTCGCCCTGGAGTACTCCTACATGCACCGGGAGTTCGAGGACAAGAGCGACGAGCTCTCCCTTACCTACAACGCCTTGGCGGCGCCGACCCACTTCGGGCTCTTCACCAACCGCTTGCAGTTCGACAACGCCGAGGGGGCCCTCCCCTTCGCCCGGACGCCCGACAGCACCAAGGACGTCCACACGGCCAAGGCCCGGTGGGACATCGACCCCCACAACACCCTGACCGCCGCGGTGGTCTACTCCACCAGCACCAACAACGAGGCGGACGGGGCCTACGACGCCTTGCGCGGCGAGTTCGACAAGGAGCTCGAGCTGGAGAGCACCGCCGTCATGGCGCGGTGGCACAGCCGGCTCTCCAGGGCCCTCTCCCTCACGGTCCACGGCAAGTACCAGACCATGGACAACAGCGACGTCTTCGTGGACGTGAACGATCGTCCGAATCCCGGCACCATCCCCCTGGGCGGGAGCACCACCCTCAGCCAGGGCTACGGGCTCGGCGCCGGGTACTGGGACCACGTCCGCGAGTCCGGCAACGACCTCGACATCACCACCGCGGGCTTCGACGTGGTCTGGCGGGCGCTCCCCCGCTTCACCGTTCGGGGCGGCTACGAGTACCAGCTCGAGGAGCGGGACAACCACGAGGCGGTCCCCGGGGAGACCACGGAGCACACCTTCAAGGTGTCGGGTGACTGGCGGGCCACGCGGACCCTGCGCCTTCGCCTCGGCTACCGGTTCGAGCTGGTGGACGACGCCTACGGGCTGAAGCGGGCCTCCTGCACCCCCGACAACTCCTTCGGCGCCTACGGCGGGCCGAACCCGGACCTCTACGACTACAGCCGGTCCTATCGGCCCACCATCTACGAGGCGCGCACCGCCTTCCGGTCCAACCAGGCCAACAGCGCCCACGAGGTGAACCTGCGGGCCGGGTGGACGCCGGTGAACAACCTCACCGCCGCCCTCCACGCCAAGTACCGCTACGCCCAGAACGACGACGTGGACGGCAACGACTGGAAGCAGAACCTCTTCACCGGGGGCGTGGACCTCACCTACGCCCCGAGCGAAAAGGTGGTCTTCAACGTGGGGTACACGTATTTCTATGATCAGTACGATTCCATGTACTGTATCGCCGTCTACGACGGGTGAGCGAACCTCATCACAACGAACCAGTATGGTTCGGAACACACGGACATGGAATACGAGACGAAAGCCGGCACCCTGGTCGCCGGCCTCCAAGTGAAGCCCGTCCCAAAGCTCTCGCTGAAGACCAACCTGAGCTGGACCACCGGCACCGGCGAGATCAGCGACCTCTTCTTCAACAGCATCTACCCCACCGGGGACGCCAAGCTGGACCTCGATACGTCCTCGGTGAACCCCAACCAGCCGCACCTCTATGACACGGCCTACATCAACGGTAGCGACGCCTATTCCGACCTCGACTTCGACGAGATCAACGTCACCGTCGGGGTGAGCTACAAGGTGACCGAGGCCCTCGGCGTGGGGGTGAACTACTACTTCGACTACTTCCGGGACGATCAGCCCTACGTCTACGGGGACCAGGATTCCGGGATCCAGTCCGTCATGGGCTACGTGAGCTACGGGTTCTAGGCCCTGGCAGGAGTGGAAAGCGCAAGGCGGGGGCCTTCGGGCCCCCGCCTCTTTTTCATGCCCGCTTCAGGCGGTCTTCTCCGGCCAGGGGCAGAGCGGTCTCAGCGGGCAGCGGGGGCAGAGGGGGCGGCGGGCCCGGCAGACGGCCCGCCCGTGCTCGATGAGGAGGTAGGAAAGGGGCCCCCACTTCTCCTTCGGGAAGAGGGCCATGAGGTCGCGCTCGATGCGGTCCGGCCGGGTCTCGGCGGAGAGGCCGAGCCGGCCGGCGAGTCGCTTGACGTGGGTGTCCACGGCGACCCCCTCGGCCCGGCCGCAGGCGTTGTAGAGGACGATGTTGGCGGTCTTGCGGGCCACGCCCGGCAGCGCCAGCAGGTCTTCCATCCGGCAGGGGACCTCCCCCCCGTGGCGTTCCACGATCCGGCGGGCGGCCGCCTGGATGTTCCGGGCCTTGTTGCGGAAGAAGCCCGTGGGGCGGACCAGGGCCTCGATCTCCTCGAGGGGGGCCTCGGCCATGGCGGCGGCGTCGGGAAAGCGCCGGAAGAGCTCCGGGGTCACCTGGTTCACCCGCTCGTCCGTGCACTGGGCGGAGAGGATCACCGCCACCAGGAGCTGGAAGGGGGTCTCGGAGCGGAGGGCGATCCGGGCCCCGGGGTAGGCGGCCTCCAGGGCCGAAAGGATCCGCGCGGCGCGTTCCCGCGCCGCGGCCTTCGCAGGTGTCGTGGCCATGTCGGTGCCTCCTTCTCGTCTTTCCCGCCCGGTCAGAACCGGAGCCGCTTCACCAGGCCCCAGCCCGCGCCCCACAGGAGGGCGTGGACGAGCAGCGGGGCGAGGGCGGGGGGCAGGACGCCGGTCCGGCCCAGGATCAGGGCCGCGCTCCAGAGGACCCAGGCGCCGAAGCCGAAGAGCAGGCCGAGGCCGAGCCCGACGCCGAGGTGGCCACGGTCCTGGGCGAGGATGAGCGGCAGGGCCATGGCGAGGAGGCTGAGCCCGAGAAAGGGGTAGAGGAGCGCCGCCGCCAGGGCCGTGGCCACCTCGGCGGCGGGCTGGCCGGCCTCTTGGAGCCGGCGCAGGGTGGTCCAGAGTTCCGCCGGCGTCATGGCGGAGGGGGCGGCCCGGACGGCGATGAAGGTCTCCGGCGTCTCCGGGAGGCGGCGCACCATCTCCTTGAAGGGTCGGACCTCGAGCCCCCCGGGGGTCATGACCTTGTCCTGCCCGTCCAGGAAGTGCCAGGCCCCCTCCCGGTAGACGGCCCGGCGCGCGGCCAGGTATTCCCTCATCCGGTAGCCCGGGTCGAAGCAGAGGATCCGCACGTCGCGGAGCCGGCTCGCGTCCCAGTTCTCCACCATGAGGGTCCAGATGCAGCCCTCGCCGTGGTAGTAGAGCCGGCCCTTGAGCCAGATGCCCAGGAGCGGGGTCCGGCTGACCTCCTCCTGGTAGATCCGCTGGGCCCGCATGGCGGCCTGCGGCACGACGAAGACCTCGGCCGCGAGGAAGACGGCGCCCACCAGGGCGGCGGCCAGGAGGAAGGGGCGGACCACCCGCCCCGGGGCCACCCCCAGGGCCCGGAGGGCGAGGATCTCCGAGTGGCGGCTGAGCACCGCCACGGTGAGCAGGCCCGACAGCAGCACCGCCATGGGGGCGAGTTGCGAGAGGATCTCCGGCGTCCGGAGCAGGAAGTAGGCCAGGGTCACCTGGGCCGGGACCCGGGCCTCGATGAAGTCGTCCACCCGTTCGAAGACCTCCACCAGGAGGTAGAGGCCCGCCAGCCCCGGCAGGATCACGGCGAGGAGGGAGAAGAAGAACCGGGCGAGGTAGCGGGTGAGGACGGTCACGGCTCAGCCCCGGACGGGCCCCCGCCGGTGGAGGTGCCGGAGGAGCCAGGCGGTGGCGGCGGCGAAGACGAGGTTCGGCGCCCAGAGGGCGGCGGGGGGCAGGGTCCCGGCCTCGGCGAGGTTGGCGCCCACGGCCACCAGGAGGTAGTAGGAGAGGAAGGCGCCCAGGCCCAGGGCCACGCCGCCGGAGAGGCCGGTCCGGCCGAAGAGGATCCCGAGGGGCATCCCGAGGAGGGTCAGGATGAAGGCCCCCACGGGGAGGGCGAGCCGCTTGTGGAGTTCCACCACGTAGCGGCGATGGTCGTCCGGCGCAAGGTTCCGCCGGGCGGCGAAGGCGGCCAGCTCCCGGAGGCCCATCTCGCCGCGGCTCGGGAGCCCGCCCGTGTCGCGGAAGGCGAGGCGCAGCATGTAGGAGCGGAAGAAGAGGGTGTCGGAGACCCGGGGGTCGGCCTCGGCGGGGTGGAAGACCCCGTCCGAGAGGCGGAGGATGACCTCCCCGCTCCCCGGCCGGCTGAAGATTTCGCCCCACCGCGCCAGGACCACCTGGAGGTGCTTGAGGTCCCGGGCGTCCACCATGTAGACGCCCTGGAGGATCCGCCCGTTCTTCCGGCTCTTGTGCACGTACATGGCCAGGGTGGGCACGGGCAGGAGGAAGGTCTTTTCCGGAAGCCCGCGGGCGATCCGCCGCTCGGTGAGGTTGCGGATGAAGGCGCCGGTGGCCTTCTTCGACATCGGGAGCACGGTGGCCGCGGTGGCGAAGGTGGCCGCCCACGTGACCAGGGCCACGGCGGCCACGGGCAGGACGAGCCGGAGCGGCCCCACCCCGCAGGCGAGCAGCGCCAGGACCTCGCTGTCCCGGGACATCCGGAGGAAACCCACCACCACGCCGATGAGCGAGGCCATGGGCACCACCAGCACCAGGAAGGTGGGGATGAGCAGCAGGAGGAAGTGGCCGAGTTCCCCCGGGGTCACCCCGGCCCGGAGCAGCGTCTCGAGCAGCGGCACCAGGCGTCCGAGGAGCAGCAGGGCGCTGAGCGCCGCCATGGCGAAGCAGATGGGAACGGCGACGTTCTTGACGATGGTGCGGAAGAGGAGGCTCATGGGCGGGCGGGCGCGGGCCGGGGGACGAAGGGCGGGGCGGCGCCCGTCGAGATCTCCGCCATCGTCATGGTCCCGGGGCCGACCCGGCCCCCGGGGGGGCGCGTTCCGCATCCGGTGTGTTTTTCGGCTTGTTGCGCCATTCCGTGGAGGTTTTGGAGCCGGGGAGAAGAGCTGGAGCCGTGGCGGCATCGCCCCATCTCTCGTACCATCCCCCCGGCCGGTCTGCAAGCCGGAGCGGGGCGGGGCCGGGTGGATGACACGGGGGCGGCCGGGCGGTATGCTGGTTCCGCCCGGCCGGGGCCCCGGCGCCGGGCCATCATCACTCTCGGCAGGGGGAGGCGCACCATGCCCCACAGGATCGAAGTCATGCTGAAGGCCCACCTCCGGGACGCCCTCGGGGAGAAGACGGCCCGCCGGGCCCGGGAGGACCTGGGCCTTGCCGTGGAGGCCGTCCGGACGGTCCAGGTCTACCTCGTGGACGCGGCCATGGGCGAGAAGGTGGCAGTGGCCGCCGCCGCAGGGCCCTTCTCGGATCCGGTGACCCAGCTCTACGGTGTCAACCGTCCCCTGGCCCAGGAGCTGCCCTTCCCGTGGGAATGGCTGGTGGAGGTGGGGTTCCGCCCCGGCGTCACCGACAACGAGGGCCGAACGGCCCGGGAGGCCCTGGAGCTCTTGCTGGGCCGGCGGCTGGGCCCGGAGGAGGGGGTCTACACCGCCCGCCAGTACTGCCTCCACGGGAAGCTCTCCCGGCAGGACGTCGAGCGCCTGGCCCAAGGGCTCCTCGCCAACGACCTCATCCAGCGGACCACGGTGGTCTCGGCCGCGGAACTGGCGGAGCTGTGGGCGGCCCGGCCGAATCCCCTCTATCAGGTACCCCGGGTGAGCGGTCGGACCGAGGTCCGGGTGGAGGAGGTGGACCTCGGCGCCCTCTCCGACGAGGCCCTCGTCCGCCTCTCCCGCGACCGGGTGCTGGTCCTGAACCTCCAGGAGATGCAGGCCATCCGCGACTACTTCCGGCGGCCCGACGTGCTGGCCCGCCGCCGCGAGGTGGGTCTCTCCGGGGCGGCCACCGATGTGGAACTCGAGGTCCTGGGCCAGACCTGGTCGGAGCACTGCAAGCACAAGATCTTCAACGCCCGCATCACCTACCGGGACGAGGACGGGCGCGAGGAGATCGTCGACGGCCTCTTCGACACCTACATCCGCCGCGGTACCCAGGAGATCCGCGACCGCCTCGGCGGGGACGACTGGTGCCTGTCCGTCTTCAAGGACAATGCCGGGGTCATCCGCCTGAACGACCGCTACGGGGTCGCCTTCAAGGTGGAGACCCACAACAGCCCCTCGGCCCTCGACCCCTACGGCGGGGCGCTGACGGGCATCGTGGGCGTCAACCGCGACCCCTTCGGGACAGGCATGGGGGCGCGGCTGGTCTTCAACACCGACGTCTTCTGCTTCGGCCCGCCCGACTACCGCGGGGAACTCCCCAAGGGGCTCCTCCATCCCAAGCGGATCTTCGAGGGCGTCCGGGAGGGCGTGGAGCACGGGGGCAACCAGAGCGGCATCCCCACGGTGAACGGCTCCATCCTCTTCGACGAGCGCTACCTCGGAAAGCCCCTGGTCTTCTGCGGGACGGGCGGGGTCATCCCCCTGGAGGTCTGCGGCCGGCCGGGACACGAGAAGCGGGCGCGGCCCGGGGACCACATCGTCATGTGCGGCGGCCGCATCGGGAAGGACGGCATCCACGGGGCCACCTTCTCCTCCGAGGAGCTGCACGAGGGTTCGCCCGCCACGGCGGTCCAGATCGGGGACCCCATCACCCAGAAGAAGATGACCGACTTCCTCCTCCGGGCCCGGGACCTCTGCCTCTACAACTCCATCACCGACAACGGGGCCGGGGGGTTGTCGAGCTCCGTGGGGGAGATGGCCGAGGAGACCGGCGGCTTCGAGCTGCACCTCGACCGGGCGCCCCTCAAGTATCCGGGGCTCCAGCCGTGGGAGATCCTCCTCTCCGAGGCCCAGGAGCGGATGACCGTGGCGGTGCCTCCGGATCGGCTCGAGGCCTTCATGGCCCTGGCCGCCAAGATGGGGGTGGAGGCCACGGACCTCGGCGTCTTCACCGACTCCGGCGTGTTCCATTGCCTCTACGAGGGGCGGACGGTGGCCTACCTCGACATGGACTTCGTGCACCACGGGGTGCCGCGGCTCGAGCTCCGGGCCGAGTGGCGGCCGCCGCGGCACGAGGAGCCGGAGATCCCGGAGCCGGCGGACCTCGGGGCGGAACTCCGGGCGATCCTCGGCCGCTGGAACGTCTGCAGCAAGGAGTACGTGGTGCGCCAGTACGACCACGAGGTCCAGGGCGGCAGCGTGGTGAAACCGCTGGCCGGCGCGGCCCACGACGGCCCGAGCGACGCGGCGGTCCTCCGGCCCGACCTCGATTCCTTCGAGGGGCTGGTGGTGGCCCACGGGATCTGCCCCCGCTACAGCGACATCGACACCTACCACATGGCGGCCTGTGCCGTGGACGAGGCGGTCCGCAACGCCGTGGCCGTGGGCGGCGGGCTCGACCTCATGGCGGGCCTCGACAACTTCTGCTGGTGCGACCCGGTGCAGTCCGAGAAGACCCCTGACGGGCACTACAAGCTCGCCCAGCTCGTCCGGGCCAACCGCGCCCTCTACGACGTGTGCACCGCCTACGGCGTCCCTTGCATCTCGGGCAAGGACAGCATGAAGAACGACGCCGTGATCGGCGGCGTCAAGATCTCCATCCCCCCCACCCTGCTCTTCTCCGTGGTGGCCCGCATGGCGGACGTCCGCCGGGCCGTGACCCTCGACGCCAAGCGCCCCGGCGACCTGGTCTACGTCGTGGGCGTCACCTACCCGGAGACCGGCGCCTCCGAGTACGCCGCCCGGCACGGGTTCGTGGGGAACGCCGTCCCCCGGGTCCGGACCGAGTCCGCCCGGGCCCGCTACCTTGCCCTCTCCGAGGCCATCCGGCGGGGGCTCGTGGCCTCGTGCCACGACTGTTCCGACGGGGGCCTGGGGGTCGCGCTGGCGGAGACGGCCTTCAGCGGGGGGCTCGGGATGACGGTGGACCTCGGGGCGGTTCCGGCCGAGGGGGTGGACCGGCTCGACGTCCTGCTCTTCAGCGAGTCCCAGAGCCGGTTCGTGGTGACGGTGGCCCCGGGGGCCCGGGCCGAGTTCGAGGCCCTGGCGGCCGAGGCGGGCGCCGCCCTGGTGGGGGAGGTCACCGAGGCGCCGGAGCTGCGCCTGGACGCCGGGGGGCGGGCCGTCCTCCGGGAGGGGATCCCGGAACTCAAGGCGGCCTGGCAGCGGCCCATGGCCTGGTGAGACTCGTCCGGGCCTACTTCCCGATACAGAAGCGGCCGAAGATTTCGTCCAGGATATCGCCCCCGGCGTCGAGGCCGAAGATCTCGTCCAGGCGGGCCGCGGCCTCGGCCACCTCCACGGCGGTGATCTCGGGGGGGAGCCCCCGCTCCAGGGTCTCCACGGCCCGGCCCAGCGCGGCCTCGGCCTGTTCGAGCAGCGCCGCCTGGCGGGCGTTGGGGACGTAGGGGGGCGGGGCGGTGGCGCCCCCGAGGAGGCGCCCTTCCAGGCGGCGGCGGAGGTCCTCCAGCCCGAGGCCGGTCAGGGCCGAGACGCGGGGGGCGGGCAGGGCGTCCTCGGGCAGGAGGCCCGGGGGGGCTTTTCCCCGAAGCCACGCCTCCACCGGCGTCTCCTCCCCGGCGGGGAAGAGGTCCGCCTTGTTGATCACCGGGAAGACCCGCCCATCCCGCGGAAGGGCCTCCCGGACCTCCCGGTCGCCGGCCTCCGGCGGGCGGCTCCCGTCGAGGACCCAGACGACGAGGTCCGCCGCCCGGACGCGGTCCTTGGCCCTGGCGACCCCGAGGGTCTCCACCTCGTCCGCGGGGGCCCGGATCCCGGCCGTGTCCACCAGGACCACGGCGATCCCCCCCAGCGAGATCGTCTCCTCGACCCCGTCCCGGGTGGTGCCCGGCACCGGGGTGACGATGACCCGGTCCTCGCCGAGGAGGGCGTTGAAGAGGCTGGATTTCCCGGCGTTGGGCCGCCCGGCCAGGACCACCCGGGCCCCCTCGCGGTGGACCCGTCCTTCCCGCCGCGCGCGGATCAGGGCCGAGACGGGGCGGCGGACCGCCTCGTCCAGGCGGCGGCGCAGCTCCGCGGGCGGGGCGAGGTCGAGGTCCTCCTCCGGGTGGTCGATGGCCGCCTCGAGCTCGGCCCGGACCTGGACGAGGGCCGCGCGGGCCGGGCCGAGGCGCCTTTCGAGGTCGCCCCGGAGGCCGGCCGCCGCGCTCCGTCGCTGGGCCTCCGTCCGGGCGGTGGCGAGATCCAGCACCGCCTCGGCCTGGGCGAGGTCGATCCGCCCGTTGAGGAAGGCCCGCCGGGTGAATTCCCCCGGCTCGGCCGGCCGCGCGCCTTCCCGGAGGACGAGTTCCAGGACGCGGCGGAGCACCGCCGGCCCGCTGTGGCACTGGAACTCGAGGACGTCTTCCCGGGTGTAGCTCCGGGGGGCGGGCATGAGGACCGCCAGGGCCTCGTCCACCACTTCCCCCGCGGCGGGGTCCACCACCCACCCGTAGGCGAGACGGCGGCCGGCGGTCCCGGCGCCGGGCCGGGCCGGCCGGAAGAGGCGGCGGAGGAGGTCCGGGGCGAGGGGGCCGCTGACCCGGACGATGCCGATCCCGCCCGGGCCGGGCGGGGTGGCCACCGCCGCGATGGTGTCGCCGTCTCGAAGGACGCGGCCGCTCACGAATCTCCGCGGCGGTGCCGGGGCCGGCGGTCCCGCCCGGGGCCGACCACCACCTTCCGCCGGGGTTCCTCCCCGGAGCTCCAGGTGCGGACCTCCCGGTGGTCGCGGAGGGCCAGGTGGACGATGCGCCGTTCCCGTGGCGGCATGGGGGGGAGGGAGACCGGGCGGCGGAGCCGAAGGGCCTTTTCCGCCGTGCGCCGGGCCAGGGCCTCGAGGGAGCGGGCCCGTCTTTCCCGGTAGCCGCCGGCGTCCAGCCGGATGCGGGCCGACGTCTCCGCGCCGCGCCCGGCCAGGCGGTTGAGCAGGTACTCCAGGGCGTCGAGGGTCTGGCCCCCCCGCCCGATGAGCAGGCCGACGTCCGGGCCGGAGATCTCCACCCGGAGGTCGCTGCCGTCGGGTGTCACCGCCACCTCGGCCTCGAAGCCGCCGCGGCCGAGGATCTCCCGGCAGAGCCCGGCGACCCGGCCGCCGAGGTCCCCGGGCGCCTCTGCCGCCCCCGCCGCGGTCTCTGCGGGTGTCCCGGCGGGATGGAGGGCCGCCTCCGCCGCGACCCGTGCCAGGATGCGGGCCTTGCGCCCCCCGATCCCGAAGAGGCCGGTGGAGCCCCGGGTCAGGACCTCGACCTCGAGGGCCTCCGGGGCCACGCCGAGGCTCCGGGCCGCCGCCGCCACGGCCTGGTCCACGGTGTCGGCCTCGAATTCCGCGGGGGGCTCCCGGCCCTCGCCGCTTCGGGGTTCGAGTCGATCGGTCATCTTTCCCTTCCCGGTGCGCCTAGTCCGGGAGGCGGTTGATGGCCGCCTGCTGGACGATGGAGAGCACGTTGTTCACCAGCCAGTACAGCACCAGCCCGGACGGTAAGCTGAGGAACGTGAAGGTGAAGACCACGGGGAGGAAGAGCATCAGCTTCGCCTGGGTCGGGTCCAGGGAGGAGGGGCTCATCTTCTGCTGGGCCCACATGGAGACCCCCATGAGGATGGTGAGGACGGGGATCCCCCCCAGGAAGGGGATCTCGACGCCGGGGATCATCAGGCGGTCCGGGGCGGAAAGGTCGTTGATCCACAGGGCGAAGGGGGCGTGGCGCATCTCGATGGACAGGAGCAGCACCTTGTAGAGGGCGAAGAAGACGGGGATCTGGAGCAGCATGGGGAGGCAGCCGCCCACGGGGTTCACCTTGTAGGTCTTGTAGAGCTGCATGAGCTCCCGGTTCATCCGCTCCCGGTCGTCGGCGTACTTCTCCTTGATCTTGGCCAGCTTGGGCTGCAGCTTCTGCATGGTCTTCATGGACTTCATGCCCTTGTGCGCCAGGGGCCAGAAGAGCAGCTTGATGAGCACGGTGAGCAGGATGATGGCCACGCCGTAGTTGTGCAGGAACCGGTGGAAGAACTTGAGGACCCAGAGGAGGGGACGGGCGATGGGGTCGAACCAGCCGAAGTTGACGGCCTTTTCGAGGTGGTGGCCGGCGGCGGCCAGGATGTCGATCTCCTTGGGCCCGAGATAGAGCTGGAACCGGGCGGGCGGGGCGGAGAAGTCGGGGGCGATGCGGCTTTCGATCCGGTCTTCCCCGAGGCGGCGGAGGTGCAGCCGGCTGGAAGGGGCCCCCTCGGGGATGACGGCGGAGAGGAAGTAGACGTCGCCGTGGCCGAGCCATTCCAGGGGCCCGGCGTAGTCGTGGGTCTCGCCCGCTTTCTTGAGCCTGATCTCCTGGAGCCCGTCCGGGGTGTAGTAGGAGATGCCGGCGAAGGTGTAGCGGTTTTTCTGGCCCGCGGGGCTTGCGAAGTCCACCTCCGTCGGCATTGGGACGGGGTGCCCGGCCGCGTCCCGGACCTCCACCGTCATGTCCACCAGGTAGGAGCCCCGGTGGAAGGTGTAGGTCCGGGTCACCCGGCCGCCGCCGGCCAGGGGGGCGGTGAAGCGGAGGGCCGCCGCCTCGGCGGTGCCCAGCTCCACCGAGGTCCGGTCGGCGGTGAAGGTCACACCGGAGAGGTCGAGGAGGCCGCCCTGGCCGAGCCGGAGCCCGAGGGGCGCGGCGGCGGCGGGCACCCGGACCAGTTCCAGGGGCGGGGAGTCCGGGGCTACGCTCTCCCGGTAGCGCAGGAGGCGGCAGCTCGTCAGGCGTCCGCCCAGCTCCGTGAAGGCGAGTTCGTAGAGGTCTGTCTTCACGGTCACGGTCCGGGCCGGCCTCCGGGGCGCGGCCGGCGCCGGTGCGGGGGCGAGCGCCGCCGGTGCCGGGGTCGCCGCCGGTGCCGGGGTCGCCGCCGGTGCGGGCGGCGTCTTCCCGGCGGCCGGTGCTTCGGCCGGGCCTTGCGCCGGGACCCGGGGCTGGGGCGGCGGGGCGAAGAAGTACTGGAAGAGCATCAGGACCAGTACGGAGAGCACGATGGCGAGCAGGGTGCGTTGTTCCATGGAGAATCTCTGCCTCAGGCCGAGCCGCGGGCGGCCGGTGTGTCTTCGGGGCGGGTGGCGCCGGGCCCCGGGGGCACCGGGTCGTATCCGCCGGGGTGGAAGGGGTGGCACCGCAGGAGCCGGCGCACCGCGAGCCAGAGCCCGCGCCGGGCGCCGTGGAGCCGGACGGCCTCCCGGGCGTAGCGGCTGCAGGTGGGGTGGAAGCGGCACGCCCCGGGAAGCACCGGGGAGAGGAAAAGCTGGTAGGCGCGCAGGGCGCCGTCCAGGATGCGGGCTGGTGCAGAGGGGGTCATCGGGTTTCGTTCCTCCTGGCCGCCGGCCGCCGATCCCGCGCCAGGGCCCTGGCGATGGCCGCCTCCAGTTCCCGGGTGGACATCTCCAGGAGGCGGGCGCCGGGGATGAAGACCACGTCGTGGCCCGGCGGGAAGAGGGCCTTGTTCCGGCGGAAGATCTCCCGGCAGACCCGCTTGGCCCGATTTCGCTTCACCGCGCCGCCCAGCCTCCGGCTGGCGCTCAGCCCGATGCGCGAAAAGGGGAGACCGTTGGGGGCGAGGACCAGGGTGAGCCCGGGCAGCCGGATCCTGCGCCCGGAGCGGTAGGCGGCCTCGAAGTCCGCCCGGCGCCGCATGCGTTCCCGCTTGCGGAGCCGGGCCCCGGGCGCGGCGTCCATGGCGCGGCGGCCGTCCGCCGGCGGGCGGCGGGCCGGTGTCAGCCGGCCAGCCGCTTCCGGCCCTTGGCCCTCCGGCGGGCGAGGACCTTCCGCCCCGCCTTGGTGCTCATCCGCTGGCGGAAACCGTGGGTACGTTTCCTCTTGGTCAGACTCGGCTGAAAGGTTCTCTTCATGGCGCGTCTGGTTCCTCGGCGTTGTCGTCGTCTTGGGCCCCGGCGCCGCCGGCGCCGGGGGCGCGGTTTCCAGGAATCCCACCTTTTACTCCGGGCACGGGCCGGCTGTCAACCTGGGCCCGTGGCGGCCTCGGGATGCATCGGGCCGAGTTGCCTGGAAATTCAGGCCCGGGGCGGGCATGGCCCTCCGTGGCGGACTCCCCCCGCCCCCCCGGGGCGCCCGAAGGGGCCGTCTGCCCCAAGTCGGCGACGCGCCGATGATGGCGTCGCAAAAAAATGCGCGGGCTGCGGCGGTGCTTTGGATGCGCCCGTCATTGCGGGTACCGTAGGGTGCGCCTCTTTCCTCGACATCCTCGCGCCTTGCCTGCGGCGATTTTTGCCGAGCCATCCCCCCGGTTTGCGAAGCCATCCAAATCAGGGCCTTTTGTGACGTCACACCCGGTGCAGGTGGCGCCCGTGGCGGCGGCCCCGGCGGGAAGGGTCAGGGGGCGGCGGCGAGGCGCCGGAGCCGCTCCAGCTCGGCCGGCGTGTTGGCGTTTCCGAGAACGGCCTGGAGACGGGTGGGGTCTGCGGGGAATTCTTCCGGGCGGACGCGCCGGTGGGGGACCATCTCCACGAGTTCCCGGAGGGATCGCCGGCCGGCCGCGAGCCGGCCTCCCACCAGGGGCAGGAGGGAGCGGTGGTAGACGGCGTGGAGGGGTTCCGGGCCTCGCTCCAGCCAGGGGATCACCACGGGGGCCCAGGTGGGCAGGCCGGTGAGCCAGCGGATGATGCCCGGGTCGATGAGCGGCATGTCGCAGGCCGCCAGGAAGACGCGGGGGTGGCGGGCGGCGGCGAGGGCGGCCTGGAGCCCGGCCAGGGGCCCGGCGCCGGGGTGGCGGTCCGGGACGCACCGGAGGCCGAGGTCCCGGAAGGCCTCGGGGCGGTTGGTGACCAGGACGACCTCGGGACAGGCGGCCTTCAGGGCCGCCGCCACGGCGTCGATGACGCGGCCGCTCCCCCACGGGGCCAGGGCCTTGTCGCTGCCGAAGCGCCGGCTCCGCCCCCCGGCGAGGAGTGCCCCGGTACAGGGCGGGGGGGCGGAGAGGGCGCGGGGTGGCGTCACGGGTGGCACGTGCCGGGGGAGGTCCCCTGGCTCTGTAGTAAATGATGTGTCATTCAGCGGGGTGCGGGCGCCGTCACCGGCCGGCGCCGCCGGTCCGCGCGCCGGGCATGTTCCACGATAGCCCCTGTGGGCGGGGGCTGGCAAGCGCCGGGCCGCAAGTCCGTTCCCGGGGGCGATCTTCAGACTTTCCTCTTGACATTTCGAGGGGCCGCGAATATAAATCCACTCTACGGGAATGAGTGGAGATTCAGTAGGCGATGCCCCTCGTTTGGGGCGGTCGCCGTCGCCGCGGCACCGCGAGGCCGCGGGAAAGCGATCGGCCTGTCCCCGCGCGTTCCCGCGGCAAGGGGTACGCCGCCGGGGGCGCCGCCCGGGGAGGGCGGATTGCGGCCCTCGAAAATTCAATCCAGTACCGGAAAGGAGAACCAGGATCATGGCACTTGTGAACCCGCATGGCTCGAAGAAACAGCTCATGCCCCTCCTGCTCAAGGGCGCGGAGCGCGAGGACGAGATCAAGCGCGCGGAGAAGATGCCCCGGGTGGAGATCACCTCCAAGGAGTCGGGCGACATCCTCATGCTGGGCATGGGGGCCTTCACGCCCCTCAACGGCTTCATGGTGAAGGACGACTACGAGGGCTGCATCGAGGAGATGAAGCTCCGCAAGGTCGACCCCGGCGTCATGTGGCCGCTGCCCGTCACCCTGGCCATCGACGAGGACACCCGCAAGAGCATCAAGGAAGGCCAGGAGGTCGCCCTCTACGACAAGGAGACCGGCGAGCTCATGGCCACCATGAAGGTGGAGGAGATCTGGGAGCCCGACAAGCGCAAGGAGTGCGAGCTCTGCTTCAAGGGCGCCGGCGCCGACAGCGAGCGCTTCTGGGACGTGGCCCTGGAGGATCATCCGGGGGTCCAGCAGGTCATGAACGCCCCGAAGTATTATGCCGGCGGCCCCATCAAGGCCCTCTCCGAGAAGGACTTCGCCCAGAAGTACGGCGAGGCCTACATGCACCCCTCCGTGGCGCGGAAGATCTTCGAGGAGCGCGGCTGGAGCACCGTGGCCGCCTTCCAGACCCGGAACCCCATCCACCGCTCCCACGAGTATCTGTGCAAGATCGCGCAGGAGGTCCTGGACGGCGTCTTCATCCACGCCCTGGTGGGTAAGCTCAAGCCCGGCGACATCCCCGGCGAGAAGCGGATGGAGTGCTACAAGGTCCTCATCGACAACTACTTCAACAAGGAGCGCACGGTGCTCGGGGTCTATCCCCTCGAGATGCGCTACGGCGGCCCGAAGGAGGCCTTGCTCCACGGCATCTTCCGCCAGAACTTCGGCTGCTCCCACCTCATCATCGGCCGTGACCACGCCGGCGTGGGCGACTTCTACGGCCTCTTCGAGGCTCAGGAGATCTACGACCGCCTGTGGCCGGGCGCCCTGGAGCTCCAGCCCTTGAAGATCGACTGGACCTTCTGGTGCTACAAGTGCGGCGGCATGGCCTCGCTCAAGACTTGCCCCCACGGCAAGGAAGACCGCTGCGTGGTGAGCGGCACCAAGTTCCGCCGCCTCATGAGCGAGGGCGGCGAGGTGCCCGCCGAATTCAGCCGCCCGGAGGTGCTGGAGATCCTGCGCGACTACTACGCCAACCTCACCGAGAAGGTGAAGATCAAGAAGGGGGCCTTCGAGGACATCCCGGCCGGCAAGTAGCACCCGACGTCGGGCGGCCGGCGCCATGCCGGCCGCCCGAAGGCCGTCCCCTCGGCTCCCTGGAAAGCATCCGGTTTCTGCGGCGGGGAAGGAGGTGGGACGGCAGGGCAACGATATTTAGGAAGAAGTAGAGGGCAACAAGAGCAGGGGAAACCCAACAACCCAAGCGACGTGAGGAGGTAACCAATGCCAAGCTTTGTCAACCCGGAAAAATGTGACGGTTGCAAAGGCGGGGAGAAGACAGCCTGCATGTACATCTGCCCCAACGACCTCATGGTGCTCAACCCCGACGCCATGAGGGCCTACAACCAGGAGCCGGACCAGTGCTGGGAGTGCTACTCCTGCGTGAAGATCTGCCCGCAGGGCGCCATCGAGGTCCGGCACTACGCCGACATCGCGCCCATGGGCGGCTACGTCCAGCCCATGCGGGGCACCGATTCCATCATGTGGACCGTGAAGTTCCGTAACGGCAACATGAAGCGGTTCAAGTTCCCCATCCGGACCACCCCCGAGGGCTCCATCAAGCCCTACGCCGGCAAGCCCTCTCCGGATGCGAGCGCCCTGGACAGCGAGCTGCTCTTCACCGAGGGTGACGGCGGCCGGGCCACCTGCAAGCCGTCCGACTTTGCGTAAACCGGGACACCGCGCCTGACTACGAGACAAGGAGGAATTCGAGATATGGCACTGCCCAACAAACCGAACTGGGAACTCCTGGCCGAGCCGGATCTGTCCAAGGTCCCCGTCGAGGAGCACGAGTACGACGCCATCATCGTGGGCGGCGGCATGGCCGCCTGCGGCGCCGCCTGGGAGATCGGCAAGTGGATGCCCGCCGGCTCCAAGGTGGCCCTCATCGACAAGGCCGCCCTCGAGCGCTCCGGCGCCGTGGCCCAGGGTCTTTCCGCCATCAACACCTACATCGGAGAGAACACCCCCGCCGACTACGTCCGCATGGTCCGCAACGACCTCATGGGCGTTGTCCGCGAGGACCTCATCTTCGACCTCGGCCGCCACGTGGACGACTCCGTGCACCACTTCGAGGAGTGGGGGCTGCCCATCTGGAAGCAGAAGGGCGACGAGGGCAAGAAGCTCACCGAGGGCGGCAAGCCCGTCCGCACCGGTAAGTGGCAGATCATGATCAACGGCGAGTCCTACAAGTGCATCGTCGCCGAGGCCGCCAAGGCCGCCCTCGAGGAGATGGGCTACGACCTCTTCGAGCGGGTCTTCATCGTGAAGCTGCTGCTCGACGCCAACAAGCCCAACACCATCGCCGGCGCGGTGGGCTTCAGCGTCCGCGAGAACAAGGTCCACGTCTTCAAGGCCAAGGCCATGATCGTCGCCTGCGGCGGCGCCGTGAACATCTTCCGGCCGCGGGCCACCGACGAGGGCAAGGGCCGGGCCTGGTACCCGGTCTGGAACGCCGGCTCCACCTACACCATGTGCATGCAGGTGGGCGCCGAGATGACCATGATGGAGAACCGCTTCACCCCGAGCCGGTTCAAGGACGGCTACGGGCCGGTGGGCGCCTGGTTCCTCCTCTTCAAGGCTACGGTGACCAACGGGCTCGGCGAGCACTACGTCAAGAGCGACAAGGCCAAGGCCGAGCTCGACAAGTACGCCCCCTACGGCCACGCCGCCGTGACCCCGACCTGTCTCCGCAACCACCTCATGCTCTTCGAGATGAAGGAAGGCCGCGGGCCCATCTACATGGACACCGCCGCCGCGCTCAACGCCTTCCTCGAGGAGAAGAAGGCCTCCGGCATGGACGAGAAGGCCCTCAAGCGCTACTGGAAGGAGCTCGAGAGCGAGGCCTGGGAGGACTTCCTTGACATGTCCGTGGGGCAGGCCGGTCTCTGGGCGGCCATGAACATCGAGCCCGAGAAGGTCGGCTCCGAGATCATGCCCACCGAGCCCTACATGCTCGGCTCCCACTCCGGCTGCTGCGGCATCTGGGTGAGCGGTCCCAATGAGGACTGGGTGCCCGACGACTACAAGTGGGGCTACAACCGGATGACCACGGTGAACGGGCTCTTCACCGCCGGTGACGGCGTCGGGGCCTCCGGGCACAAGTTCTCCTCCGGATCCCACGCCGAGGGCCGCATCGCCGCCAAGGCCATGGCCCGCTATATCCGTGACCACAAGGACTTCACCCCGACCCTCAAGGATTCCGCCGACGAGCTCAAGGCCGAGATCTACAAGCCGGTGGTCCACTACTACGCAAACTACCAGAAGACCACCGCCGAGATGGTCAACCCCAACTACATCAAGCCCCGCCACATGATGGAGCGGCTGATGAAGTACACCGACGAGTACGGCGGCGGCTGGTCCCCGTACTACATGACCAACGGCAAGCTGCTCGAGATCGCCATGCGGCATCTCCAGTGGCTGCGGGAAGACTCCGAGAAGATGGCCGCCGGCGGGCTCCACGAGCTGCTCCGGGCCTGGGAGAACCTCCACCGGATCTGGTGCGTGGAGGATCACCTCCGCCACATCCAGTTCCGCGAGGAGAGCCGCTACCCCGGCTTCTACTACCGCGGCGACCACAACACGGTCAGCGACGTGGACATGGACGAGGGTGGCTGGAAGTGCTTCGTGAACTCGAAGTACGATCCCAACACCGGCGAGTGGTCCACCTTCAAGAAGAAGCTGCACAAGATCATCCCGGACTAATCGCCGGGTAGATGGAGAGGTCGATCGGAAAGGCGACCCCTTTGTCGAAAAAATAAGATGTCCAGGCGCCGGATTCCCGGCGCCTGGACATTTTTGCAAATCCTGACGGGGACCGGCGCCTCCTCGGTGTTCGGCGGGCCTCCTGCCGGCGGCAGGCGGGCCGCGGACCACCGGCGGGCCGGCCGGCCCCCCGGAACACGGAACGTCGAACGTCATCTCGACGGAGGAAAAGGAGCGGCAGATGAGTGGAAGCGTACTGGTGATAGGTGGCGGGTTCAGCGGGCTCACGGCCGCGGTTGAGGCCGCCGAAATGGGACACGACGTCTACATCGTGGAGGGGCAGAGTTACCTCGGCGGGCGGGTCGCCCAGCTGAACAAGTACTTCCCCAAGCTGTGCCCCCCCACCTGTGGGCTCGAGATCAACTTCAAGCGGGTGAAGACCAGCCCGCGCATCACCTTCTACACCCTGGCCGAGGTGGAATCGGTCTCCGGGGGGCCCGGCAACTACGAGGTCCGGGTCCGGGTCAACCCCCGCTACACCACCCCGCAGTGCACGAGCTGCGAGGCGGGGGCCGCCGCGGCCACCACCGAGGTGCCCAACGAGTTCAACTTCGGCATGGACACCCGCAAGCCCATCTACATGCCGCACCCCATGGCCTTCCCCGCCCAGTGCGTGGTGGACCCGGCGGTGGCGGGCACCGAGGAGGGCGAGGCCATCAAGGCCGCCATGCCGGCCGGCCACGTGGACCTCGGCCAGCAGCCCGAGACGGTCACCCTGAACGTGGGGGCCATCGTCGTGGCCACCGGGTGGGCGCCCTACGACGCGGGCAAGATCGACAACCTCGGCTTCGGCCGCTGCACCAACGTGGTCACCAACATGATGGTGGAGCGGATGGCCTCTCCGGCGGGACCCACGGGCGGGAAGATCCTCCGCCCCTCCGACCAGGCGGAGCCCAAGTCGGTGGCCTTCGTCCAGTGCGCGGGCTCCCGGGACGAGAATCACCTCCCCTACTGTTCCTACATCTGTTGCATGGCCACCTTGAAGCAGGCCCTGTACCTCCGGGAGCAGTCCCCGGACACCGAGATCTACGTCTTCTACATCGATATCCGCGCCCCCGGCCGCAAGTACGAGAACTTCTACAAGCGGGTGAAGGAGGACGAGAAGATCCACTTCGTCAAGGGCAAGGTCGCGGAGGTCTCCGAGGACCCGGCCACCAAGGCGGTGAAGGTGGTGGCCGAAGACGCCGTCGGCGGCGGGAAGATCGAGCAGGAAGTGGACCTCGCCGTCCTGGCCACGGGCATGCAGCCCACGGGGGCCCTCAAGGCGATACCCGGGATCGAGTACGACCAGGACGGATTCGTGGTGCCCAAGGAGGGCATCATTCCCTGCGGATGCGCACTTCGGCCCATTGATGTCGTGAGCTCCGCGCAGAGCGCCACCGCTGCGGCCCTCAAGGCCGTTCAGACGTTGAGGAGGGCAGGCTGATGTCGAAGAAGATCGGACTCTACATATACACCGGCGACGGGATCGCCGACGCCGTGGACGTGGACAAGCTGGTGGAACTCGCCACCGGGGACCTCGGAGTCGCCGTGGCCAAGGCCCACCCCGACCTCTACGGGCCCGAGGGCGTGGCCATGGTCAAGCAGGACGTCGAGGGCGAGGGGGTCAACGCCGTGATCCTCGCGGGGGTTTCGCCCCGGATCGAGTTCAAGGAGTTCGACCTGCCCGGGGTGGCCCTCTGGCAGGTGGGGCTGCGCGAACTGGTGGCCTGGAGCCACAAGATCCCGGCCGACGCCGAAAACGCCGACGCCCTGAAGGAGCACGTCCAGGAACTGGCCGAGGACTACATTCGGATGGCCGTCAAGCGCATGGAGAAGGCCGAGATGCCCGAGCCCTACAAGCCGGAGACCCTGAGCGACCGGGTGCTGGTGATCGGCGGCGGTGTCACCGGTCTCACGGCGGCGCTCGAGGCCTCGGCGGCGGGCTACCCTGTCACCATCGTGGAGCGGGAGGGCCAGCTGGGCGGCTACGCGGCCAAGCTCCGCAAGCAGTTCCCCATGGGGCCGGATTATTCCGGCCTGGTGGACCCCGTGGTGGGGGATCTCATCGCCAGGGTGGAGGCCGACGACCGCATCGAGGTGAAGCTTTCGACCGAGGTCGCCCGCATCGCCAACGTCCCCGGCGACTACCGGGTGAGCTTCAAGGCGGCCGGCACCAAGAGCGAGTGGGACGCCCCGGTTCCCCTCACCGACGAGGAGAAGCTCGACGAGAACGGGAACGAGCTCTCCGCCGAGGACCAGAAGAAGGTCTACGATGCCAAGAACGAGGGGCGCAAGGACTACATGGAGGTGGATCCCAACGCCGAGCGCTTCGGCGCCGTGGTGGTGGCCTCCGGCTGGAAGCCCTACGTCCCCGGAGAGGGCGAGTACGCCCACCTCGCCTGGGGCAACGCCAAGGTGGTGACCAACCACCAGTTCGAGGAGATGGCCAAGGCCGGGCAGGTTCCCAAGTCCGTGGCCTTCATCCAGAGCCCGGGCGGTGCCGACGACGACGCCGACTTCCCCTACGCCTCCCACGTCACCAGCATGGTGGCCCTCAAGCAGGCCAAGTACGTCCGGGAGGATCACCCCGAGGACGGCAAGGCCTACGTCTTCTACCAGCACATGCGGACCCCGGGGAAGTACGAGTACTTCTATAAGGGGATCCAGGACGACCCGGGGATCTTCCTCACCAAGGGGGCGGTCACCCAGGTGGAGGACAACGGCTCCGGCCTCACCGTGAAGGTGGAAAAGACGCTGCTCGGCGAGGACATCGCCGTGGACGTGGACATGGTGGTGCTCTCCACGGGCATGGTGCCCACCACCCGTGACGAGGCGGTGGTGAACCTGGCCTACCGCCAGGGCCCGGCCTTCCGCGACCTCGACCTCTTCGGCGGCTACTGCGATTCGAACTTCATCTGCTTCCCCTACGAGACCCGCCGGACGGGCATCTACGCCGCGGGGGGGGTCCACCGTTCCATGACCATCGAGGAGGCCATGGAGGACGCGGCGGGGGCGGCGCTCAAGAGCGTCCAGTGCGTCAAGGCGGCGGAGGAGGGCCACGCGGTCCATCCCCGGACCTGGGACTTCGACTACCCCGACTTCTACTTCCAGCGCTGCACCCAGTGCAAGCGTTGCACCGAGGAGTGCCCCTTCGGCGCCCTGGACGACGACGAGAAGGGGACGCCGAAGCCCAATCCCACCCGGTGCCGCCGGTGCGGGACCTGCATGGGGGCCTGCCCGGAGCGCATCATCGGCTTCAAGGACTACAACATCGACCTCGTGGGCTCCATGATCAAGTCCATCGAGGTGCCGGACGACGACGAGGAGAAGCTGCGGTTCGTGGTCTTCGCCTGCGAGAACGACGCCTACCCGGCCATCGACATGGCGGCCCAGCGGGGGCACTCCTGGTCGCCGCTGGCCCGGGTCATCCCGGTCCGGTGCCTGGGCTCCGTGAACGTGTCCTGGATCAAGGACGCCATGTCCAGCGGCATGGACGGGGTCTTGCTGCTCGGCTGCAAGTTCGGCGACGATTACCAGTGTCACTTCGCCAAGGGCAGCGAGCTGGCCAACCGCCGGATGGAGAACGTGGCGGAGACCCTCAATTCCCTCGGAATGGAACCCGAGCGGGTGAAGTTGGCCCAGGTGGCCATCGACGAATACGACAAGGTGCCCGAGATCATCAACGAGTTCGTGGAAGAAGTGGTCGAGATGGGGCCGAACCCGTTCAAAGGCTGGTAGGAGGAACCGCAAATGGGAGAATACAAGAAAATCGAGCCGGACCTTTCCTTCGTCAAGGGGGTCATGGCCGCCGGCGGGGACACGGTCAACCGCTGTTACCAGTGCGCGACCTGTTCCGTGGTCTGCCCGCTCTCCACGGAGGAGAGCCCCTTCCCGCGCAAGGAGATGCTCTGGGCGCAGTGGGGGCTCGGGGACCGCATCGCCGGCGACCCGGACGTGTGGCTCTGCCACCAGTGCGCGGACTGCACGGCCTACTGCCCCCGCGGCGCCCGGCCGGGCGACGTCCTGGGCGCCATGCGTTCCAAGGCCATCCGGCACTATTCCACGCCGAAGTTCCTGGCCGATCTCCTCGGTAACCCCGGCGGAGTGGTGGCCGCGGTGGTGGCCGCCATGGTGGTGGTGCTGGTGGTGGCCGGGCTCTGGTCCCAGCACACCGGGCATGCCTTCCCCTTCCCCTTGAACGAGGAGGGGAAGGTGGAGTATTCGCAGTTCCTGAGCGTGCTGCCCATCGATGCCATGTTCCTCCCGCTGGTCTTCTTCGTCCTGGTGGTGAGCGCGAGGGGCGTTCTGAACTTCTGGTCGGATCTCAACGTGGGGGCCGGCATCCCCACCACCTACACCGGGACCTATCCCCGGCCGGGTTTCGGGGCGCTCATCGGCAGGTACCTCTGGCCCTCCATCGTGGAGATCTTCCGCCACGAGCGGTTCAAGAAGTGCGGGGTTACGGTGGACCGGGCCCGGGGCCATCTCTGGCTCCTGTGGTCCTTCCTGTTCCTCTTCATCGTGACCAACTACGACTTTGTCATGGAGGACTTCTTCCACGCGGCCCTGGGCTGGATCGGGCCGGTGACGCCGCTTCCGGTGCTTCACCCCGTGAAGCTCCTGGCCAACCTGGGGGCGGTGATGCTCATCGGCGGGGCCTGGATGGTGCTCCAGATGCGGAGCCGGCTGACCCGCGAAGGCGACCTCAAGAGCGCCAGCCAGGATTGGATCCTCATCTGGCTGATCCTCATGGTGGGGCTCACCGGCCTCGGCTCCGAGGTCCTTCGCTGGATGAACCTCGCGCCGGTGGCGTACCCGGTCTACGTCCTTCACCTCGGGTGCGTGGCGGTGCTCTTCCTCTCCTTGCCCTACACCAAGTTCGGGCATCTCCTCTACCGGACCACGGCCTACGTCCACCAGCGGTGGGCGGCCGACGTGAAGGGCGACTGAGCCGCAGCTGCCGGCACGGCACCGAAACGAACCACGGGGCGGCACTGGGCGACCGGTGCCGCCCCTTCTTGATGGCGTCGCAAAGAGCCGTGGGCTGCTGCGTTTCTTGCCGGCCGCCGCGGCGGCCGCCGGCGGGGTTGCCCCGGGCGCGGGTCCCGCGCCGGGAGCGGGCAGAAAGGGGTTGCTTTTTGGCCGGGCCAAGCTATTATATTCGGTCCAGCCGGGCTGGCGTAGCTCAACTGGTAGAGCAGCTGATTTGTAATCAGCAGGTTGCGGGTTCGAGTCCCATCGCCAGCTCCACGCGGGCACGACAAGAACGGAGAGGTTCCCGAGCGGCCAAAGGGGACAGACTGTAAATCTGTTGGCGACGCCTTCGGAGGTTCGAATCCTCCCCTCTCCACCACGAAAATGGACGGCAATGCGGCCGGAATCCTGGCAAGGCCAGGAGATGGCGGCATATGCATTTTTTGAGCGGGAATAGCTCAATTGGCCAGAGCATCAGCCTTCCAAGCTGAGGGTTGCGGGTTCGAGTCCCGTTTCCCGCTCCACCACGCCGCCGGCTCCCGGGGCGGGGGCGCGGGGCGTGGACGGCGAAGGTAACGAAGGGGCGCCCACGTAGCTCAGTCGGTAGAGCACTTCCTTGGTAAGGAAGAGGTCACCGGTTCAATCCCGGTCGTGGGCTCCATGTCATGGCAGGAACGGGTGAAGATCCACCCTGGACGCCCCGGCGGGCGGTGCGCCCGGCGCCGAGGGCCCAACACCATCGGAAAGGCGGGGTCAGACCATGAGCAAGAAGAAGTTCGAGCGTACGAAGCCGCACGTGAACGTGGGGACGATTGGTCACATTGACCATGGGAAGACGACGTTGACGTCGGCGATCACGGCGGTGCTGTCGAAGAAGGGGTGGGCGGATCACACGCCGTTTGAGGAGATTGACAAGGCGCCGGAGGAGCGGGAGCGCGGTATCACGATTGCGACGGCGCACGTGGAGTACGAGACGGAGAAGCGGCACTACGCGCACGTGGATTGTCCGGGTCACGCGGACTACATCAAGAACATGATCACGGGTGCGGCGCAGATGGACGGTGCGATTTTGGTGGTGGGCGCCGACGACGGTCCGATGCCGCAGACGCGGGAGCACATCTTGTTGGCGCGGCAGGTGGGAGTTCCTGCGATTGTGGTGTTTTTGAACAAGTGTGACATGGTGGACGATCCGGAGCTGATCGAGCTGGTGGAGTTGGAGCTTCGGGAGCTGTTGAGCAAGTATGAGTTTCCGGGCGACGACGTTCCGATCATCAAGGGGAGCGCGTTGGAGGCGCTGAACAATCCGGAGGACGAGGAGAAGACGAAGTGCATCTGGGAGTTGATGGATGCGCTGGACAATTTTATCCCGGAGCCCGAGCGTGACGTGGACAAGCCGTTTTTGATGCCCATTGAGGACGTTTTCAGCATCAGCGGTCGGGGGACGGTGGTGACGGGTCGAGTGGAGCGGGGTGTGATCCACGTGGGGGACGAGGTGGAGATAGTGGGTCTTCGTCCGACGCAGAAGACGACGTGCACGGGTCTCGAGATGTTTCGGAAGCTTTTGGACGAGGGTCGTGCGGGTGACAACATAGGTGTATTGCTTCGGGGTACGAAGCGTGACGAGGTGGAGCGTGGTCAGGTGGTGGCGAAGCCTGGGTCGATCACGCCGCACACGCGGTTCAAGGCGGAGGTTTACATTTTGAGCAAGGAGGAGGGTGGTCGTCACACGCCGTTTTTTGCGGGGTATCGTCCGCAGTTTTATTTTCGGACGACGGACGTGACGGGTGTGGTGACGCTTCCGGAGGGTGTGGAGATGGTGATGCCGGGGGACAACGTGGCGATGGAGGTTCAGCTGATTCAGCCGATCGCCATGGAGGAGGGTCTCCGATTTGCGATCCGCGAGGGCGGCCGCACGGTGGGCGCCGGCGTCGTCAGCGCCATCCTCGAGTAACAAGGAGGCAGGGACATGCGCGAGATCGTGAGCCTGGCGTGCACCGAGTGTAAGCGCCGGAACTACATGACCACGAAGAACCGGCGGACCACGCCGGACAAGCTGGAGCTCAAGAAGTACTGCCCCTTCGACCGGCGGCACACCCTGCACCGGGAGTCCAAGGGGAAGTAGCGGGGCGGACGAAGCAAAGGCGCAGGCCAGTAGCTCTAATGGTAGAGCACCGGACTCCAAATCCGGGTGTTGGGGGTTCGAGTCCCTCCTGGCCTGCCATCCTGCAGACCGGGACACCGTGACGGTGTCACCCGGAGGACGCCATGGGAACGAGGAAGAAGGGCGGAAAGGGCAAGCAGGGACGCGCCCGCAAGGGCCGGGCGGCCGTTTCGGACCGCCGGGGGGCGGCGCCCGCCGCGCCGGCCAAGGCCAAGACCGCGTCTCCCGCCAGGCCGGGTGTCGGCTGGGTGCAGGCCACTCTCACCTTTCTCCGGGAGGTCCGGGCGGAGTTCGAGAAGGTGACCTTCGCCACCCGGAAGGAGACGCTCGCCCTCACGGCGGCGGTCCTGGCCATCACCTTCTTCTTCACCGCCTACCTCGGGTTGACGGACCTGGTGCTCTCGTGGCTCATCACGAAGATACTCTACTGAGGCGGCCGCGGAATGCCTCCCGCCGCCGCGTGCCCGCCGGGGGCGTGGCGGCCCGTTCCGCGGGCTGGGGGTCCTAAGCAACCATGGCGCACAAGTGGTACATCGTCCATACCTACTCGGGGTTCGAGAACAAGGTCAAGGCGGCCCTCGAGGAGCGGATCAAGCAGCACGGCCTGGAGCAGCACTTCTCCCGGGTGGTGGTTCCCACCGAGAAGGTGGTGGAGATCGTCAAGGGGGAGCGGCGCACCTCGTCGCGGAAGGTCTTCCCGGGCTACATCCTGGTCAAGATGGAACTCAACAACGAGACGTGGCACCTGGTGCAGGACACGCCCAAGGTCACGGGGTTCATCGGGAGCCAGGAGAACCCGGTCTCCCTCCCGGACGAGGAGGCCGAGCGCATCATCCAGCAGATGGAGGAGCGGGCCCTCAAGCCCGTGCCCAAGTATGATTTCCAGAAGGGCGACCAGGTGACGGTGACGGAGGGCCCCTTCGCCAACTTTCACGGCGAGGTGGACGAGGTCAAGCCCGAGAAGGGGAAGGTCCGCGTCATGGTTTCCATCTTCGGCCGGGCCACGCCGGTGGAGCTGGAATTCGCCCACGTCCAGAAGGTGAGCTGACAACGGGCGGGACGTCGGGCGGCCGGCCGCCGGTGCGTCCCGCGCGCAAAGGAGAAAGAGATGGCCAAGAAGATCGCTGGATACATCAAGCTGCAGATCCCGGCGGGCCAGGCCAACCCGTCCCCCCCCGTGGGGCCCGCCCTGGGCCAGCACGGGGTGAACATCATGGAGTTCTGCAAGGCCTTCAACGCCAAGACCCAGGACCAGGCCGGCATGATCATCCCGGTCCTGATCACGGTCTACGCGGACCGGTCCTTCAGCTTCGTCCTGAAGACCCCGCCCGCCGCCATCCTTCTCAAGAAGGCCGCCAAGGTGGAGAAGGGCTCCGGCGTGCCCAATCGCGACAAGGTGGGCAAGGTGACCCGGGCCCAGGTGGAGGAGATCGCCCGGACCAAGATGCCGGACCTCACCGCCGCCGACATGGAGGCGGCCGTGAGGACCGTGGCCGGGACGGCCCGGAGCATGGGCATCGAGATCGTGGACTGAGAGGAGCTGTCGCCATGGCACGGCACGGAAAGAGGTATCGCAGCCTGAAGGAGAAGGTGGAGGCCGGGCGCCGCTACGGCCTCGACGAGGCCGTGGAGCTGGTCCTCGCCACCAAGAGCGCCAAGTTCGACGAGAGCGTGGATGCCGCCGTGGTCCTCGGGGTGGACCCGCGCAAGGCCGACCAGAACGTCCGCGGGGCGGTGGTCCTGCCCCATGGGACGGGCCGGCAGCAGCGGGTCCTGGTCTTCGCCAAGGGCGACAAGGCCCGGGAGGCCGAGGAGGCCGGCGCCGACTACGTGGGCGCCGAGGACCTGGTGGAGAAGATCCAGGGCGGCTGGCTCGACTTCGAGAAGGTGGTGGCCACTCCCGACATGATGGGCGTGGTGGGCCGGCTCGGGAAGATCCTCGGTCCCCGGGGCCTCATGCCCAACGCCAAGACCGGGACGGTGACCATGGACGTGGCCAAGGCCGTCCAGGACATCAAGGCCGGGAAGGTGGACTACCGGGTGGACAAGGCCGGGGTGGTGCACGCCCCGGTGGGGCGGGCCTCCTTCGACAAGGAGCGGATCCGGGCCAACCTCGTGGCCCTCATCGACGCCCTCCAGCGGGCGAAACCGTCCACCAGCAAGGGAACCTACATCAAGAGCGTCACCCTCTCCACCACCATGGGGCCGGGTGTGAAGGTCGATCCCACGGAGGTACGGAACCTCGCGGCCTGAGAAACGGGCCGGGGTGACCCGGCCGGCCCGGAAAGCGGCGGCGCCGCAACGGCCGCGGCGTCCCGGTCCTTTCGCCGGTGCGGCGTGGCCCATGCCCCGGCGTCCCCGCGCCGGGGGCCGGGTGATCGGCGGCCGTTTCTCCTTGGAGACGTCGTTCCGGGTGGACGAGCCCATCTTGAAGAAGGCGTATGACCCCCGGCCCGGAAGGGACGGGGCGGACATAGGGCGGGCGTGGGCCCGCCGGACATGTCAAAGACAGTAGGTACACCGGCGGTGTTTAATGAGGCCCGGGAGGGCCGACCTACCGAGACATGGTGTGACCTCTGCCTTTGGCGGTATCAACTGCCTATGGCGGAAGGGGGGAGATAGACTTGCCTGTATCCAGAGCGGAAAAGGAAAAGATCGTCGAGGAGTTGCACGAGCGTTTCTCGCGGGCGGCCGTCGTGGTGGCCACCCGGTTCACCGGCTTGAACGTGGCGGCCCTGACGGAGCTCAGGAAGAAGATCCGGGAGGCGGGCGCCGAGTACCGGGTGGTGAAGAACACCCTGCTCCGGCGGGCCGTCGAGGGGACGCCCGTGGCCGGGATGAGCGAGGAGTTCACCGGTCCCAACGCCGTGGCCATCGGCTACGACGACCCGGTGGCGGTGGCGAAGGTCCTGGCCGACTTCGCCAAGGACCACCCGGAACTCGAGGTGAAGGGCGGGATGCTCGCCGGCGCCCGCATCGACGCCGCCGGCGTCCAGGCCCTGGCGAAGCTGCCGAGCCGGGAGGTCCTCCTGGCCCAGCTGCTCTCCGTCATGGTGGCCGTTCCCACCGGCCTCGTCCAGGTGCTGGCCGCCGTGCCGCGGAAGCTGCTCTACGCGCTTCGGGCCCTGGAGGAACAGAAGAAGGCCGCCTGAGGCCCGTGCGGCCCGCGGCGCCACGATACGTTGAAACCTTTGCGCCCGGAGGGGTGCCCTAGAGATCAGGAGGACAGGAAACCATGGCCATCACCAAGGAAGACGTCATCGAATTCATTGCCAATATGTCGGTCCTCGAGCTCTCCGAGCTCGTCAAGGAGATGGAGGAGAAGTTCGGGGTGAGCGCCGCCGCGCCCGTGGCGGTGGCCGCCGCCGCTCCCGGCGCGGCGGCCGGCGGCGCCGAGCCCGCCGAGGAGAAGACGGAGTTCGACGCCATCCTGACCGAGGCGGGCGGGCAGAAGATCCAGGTCATCAAGGAGGTCCGCGCCCTGACCGGCCTCGGCCTGAAAGAGGCCAAGGAACTCGTCGAGAGTGCTCCCAAGCCCATCAAGGAAGGGGTCTCCAAGGAGGAGGCCGAGAAGATCAAGGAGCAGATCGAGAAGGTCGGCGGCAAGGTTGAGATCAAGTAAGACTCGGATCACCGGGTTTGAAGAACGGTTTTCGCCCTGCAGCCGTGGGTGGAAAGCGGGCGGGGGAGTTTGCCCTGGGGCGCTCCTCCGCCCGGCCTTTTCTCCCTCGGGGCGGCCGTAATCCCGGCATCGTCTCCCGGCCGGCGCCGGCCGGGGGCGGGCCCACATGCCGGCGGCCCCGCCAGCCCGGGGCCGCCTCCCACTGCAGCGTGTCCCGGCGGGACACCGAGGTGAACACTCGATGACGACAAAGACGCAGCGGATCAGGAAGAACTTCGGCCGGGTCAAGGGGACCGTCGGCGTCCCGAATCTGATCGATCTCCAGCGGGTCTCCTACGCCCAGTTCCTGCAGCGCGACGTGGCTCCCGAGGCCCGCGAAGACATCGGGATGCAGGCGGCCTTCAAGAGCGTGTTCCCCATCACCGACTTCACCGGGGCCTCTTCCCTGGAGTTCGTGGAGTACTCCATCGGGGAGCCCAAGTACACCGTGGAGGAATGCCTCTCCCGGGGCGCCACCTACGAGGCCCCGGTCAAGATCGTGGTCCGCCTGCTTTCCTACGACGTGGACAAGGAAAGCGGCGTCCAGAGCATCCGGGACATCAAGGAGCAGGAGATCTACTTCGGCACCGTGCCCCTCATGACCCGGACCGGCACCTTCATCATCAACGGCACCGAGCGGGTGGTGGTGAGCCAGCTCCAGCGCTCCCCCGGCGTCTTCTTCGCCCACGACAAGGGCAAGGTCCACGCCAGCGGCAAGCTCCTCTATTCGGCCCGCATCATCCCGGTCCGCGGTTCCTGGGTGGATCTCGAATTCGACCCCAAGGACATCCTCTACGTCCGGATCGACCGGCGCCGGAAGTTCCCGGTCACCACGCTGCTCAAGGCCCTGGGCTACGACGCCGAGGCCATCCTCCGCGAGTTCTACCACTGGGACGTCTTCCACCTGGACGGGAAGCTCCTCTACCGGAAGGTCCAGCCCGAGACCCTGCTCGGCCAGCGGACCTCCGTCGAGATCGCCCATCCCCGGACGGGCGACATCCTGCTGCGCAAGCATCGGAAGTTCACCAAGACCCTGCTGCGCCGGCTCGCCGAGGAGGGCATCGAGCGGGTGCCCGTGGTGGAGGAGGACGTCCTGGGCCGCATCGTGGCCCGCGACATCGTGGACACCGCCACCGGCGAGGTCCTCGTGGCGGCCAACACGGCGCTCACCCAGGAGGACCTGGAACTCCTCCGGGAGAAGGGCATCCGGGAGTTCGAGACCCTCTTCATCGACGGCGTCCGGGTCAGCGCCTCCATGCGGGAGACCCTCCTCCTGGACCGGGCGCAGAGCCAGGAGGAGGCCGTTCTCGAGATCTACCGGCGGCTCCGGCCGAGCAGCCCCATGACCCTCGAGGTGGCGGAGAAGTTCTTCCACTCCCTCTTCTTCAACCCCGACACCTACGACCTCTCCGAGGTGGGGCGCTACAAGATGAACGAGCGGCTGGGCCTCGACACCCCGCTCACCCAGCGGACGCTCCGGCCCGAGGACATCCTGGCGACCGTCAAGGAGTTGGTCCGGCTCAAGGACCAGCAGGGGCCCGTGGACGACATCGACCACCTCGGCAACCGCCGGGTCCGCTCGGTGGGGGAGCTCATCGAGAACCAGTACCGGATCGGCCTCGTGCGCATGGAGCGGGCCATCAAGGAGCGCATGACCCTCCAGGAGATCGAGACCCTGATGCCCAACGACCTGGTGAACCCGAAGCCGGTCAGCTCCGTGCTCAAGGAATTCTTCGGGGCCAGCCAGCTCTCCCAATTCATGGACCAGACGAACCCCATCTCGGAGGTCACCCACAAGCGGCGCTTGTCGGCCCTGGGGCCGGGCGGCCTTTCCCGCGAGCGGGCCGGCTTCGAGGTGCGGGACGTGCACCCCACCCACTACGGCCGCATCTGCCCCATCGAGACCCCGGAAGGGCCCAACATCGGGCTCATCGTCTCGCTGAGCACCTATGGCCGCATCAACCGCTACGGCTTCATCGAGACCCCATATCTCAAGGTGGTCGACCGGAAGGTCACCGGGGAGGTGGTCTACCTCACCGCCAGCGAGGAAGAGGGCCAGACCATCGCCCAGGCCACCACCGAGGTGGACAAGAAGGGGCGCATCGTGGCCGACCGGGTGGGGGCCCGCCGCCGTGGCGAGTTCGTCATCGTGCCCGCCGAGGAGATCACCTACATCGACGTCGCCCCCAACCAGATGGTGAGCGTCTCCGCCTCGCTCATCCCCTTCCTCGAGAACGACGACGCCAACCGCGCCCTCATGGGGTCCAACATGCAGCGGCAGGCGGTGCCGCTCCTGGTGAGCGAGGCCCCCCTGGTGGGCACCGGGATGGAGACCCACGTGGCCCGGGACTCCGGGGTGACGGTCATCGCCCGGCGCGACGGCTGGGTGGAGGACGTGGACGCCCGGCGCCTCGTGGTGGCCTACGACGAGGACGAGAAGCAGGGCCTCCCCGTGGAGGTGGACATCCACAAGCTGACCAAGTACCAGAAGTCCAACCAGACCACCACCCTCAACCAGCGGCCCCTGGTGAAGCCCGGCCAGCGGGTCCGGGCGGGCCAGGTCCTGGTGGACGGGCCGAGCACCGACCGGGGCGAGCTGGCCCTCGGCCGGAACGTGGTGGTGGCCTTCATGCCCTGGCGGGGCTACAACTTCGAGGACGCCATCGTGGTCAGCGAGCGGATCGCCCGCGACGACGTCTTCACCTCGGTCCACATCGAGGAGTTCGAGGTGGAGGCGCGGGACACCAAGCTCGGCAAGGAGGAGATCACCCGGGACATCCCCAACGTGGGGGAGGACGCCCTCAAGAACCTCGACGACAGCGGCATCGTCCGCATCGGGGCCGAGGTGAAGGCCGGCGACATCCTGGTGGGCAAGGTCACCCCGAAGGGTGAGACCCAGCTCTCCCCGGAGGAGAAGCTCCTCAGGGCCATCTTCGGCGAGAAGGCCGGCGACGTCCGGGACACCTCCCTCCGCGTCCCCCCGGGGATCGAGGGCGTGGTGGTGGACGCCAAGGTCTTCTCCCGCAAGGGGGTGGAGAAGGACACCCGCTCCAAGGCCATCGAGGACCTCGAGATCGCCCAGATCCTCAAGGACCAGGAGGACGAGATCACCGTCATCCGCCGCACCACCCTCAAGAAGCTCGAGTCCGTCCTGGTGGGGAAGAAGGCGGCGGTGGCCATCAAGGGGGCCAAGGGCCAGGTCCTCCTCGACAAGGGCACCAAGATCACCCGGGAGTTGCTCGAGAAGATCCCCGTCTACCGCCTCCGCGATCTCACCCTGGAAGGCAAGAAGAAGATCGAGCCCGCCGTCGGCGAGGCCCTGGCCTGGTACGAGGCCGAGGTGGCGCGCATCAAGAACTACTTCGAGGGCAAGATCGAGCGCCTCAAGAAGGGGGACGAGCTGCCGCCGGGGGTCATCAAGATGGTCAAGGTCTACGTGGCCATGAAGCGCAAGCTCTCGGTGGGCGACAAGATGGCCGGCCGCCACGGCAACAAGGGCGTCGTCTCGTGCATCGTGCCCATGGAGGACATGCCCTACTTCGCCGACGGAACCCCGGTGGACATCGTCTTGAACCCCCTGGGCGTGCCGTCCCGGATGAACGTGGGCCAGATCCTCGAGGTGCACCTCGGATGGGCCGCCAAGAACCTCGGCGCCCAGCTGGCCCAGCTGGCCCGGGAGCGCCGGGTGGCCGAGATCCGGGAAAAACTCTCCCGCATCTATTCCAAGGAGGAGGTCGAGGCCCTCATCGGGGGCAAGGACGACGATGGCGTCTGCGAGACGGCCCTGGAGCTGGAGGCCGGCATCCCGGTGGCCACCCCGGTCTTCGACGGGGCCCGGGAGGACGCCATCCGGCATCTCCTGGTGGAGGCGGGCCAGTCCGAGCTCGGCGAGGTCACCCTCTACGACGGCCAGACCGGGGAGCCCTTCGCCGAGCCCGTGACCGTGGGCGTCATGTACATGCTGAAGCTCCACCACCTGGTGGACGACAAGATCCACGCCCGGTCCACCGGGCCCTATTCCCTGGTGACCCAGCAGCCCCTGGGGGGCAAGGCCCAGTTCGGCGGCCAGCGGCTGGGCGAGATGGAGGTCTGGGCCATGGAGGCCTACGGGGCCGCCTACTCGCTGCAGGAGTTCCTCACCGTGAAGTCCGACGACGTGGTGGGCCGTTCCCGGATGTACGAGAAGATCGTCAAGGGGAACAACTTCCTCGAGGCCGGGCTGCCCGAGTCCTTCAACGTGCTGGTCAAGGAACTCCAGGGCCTGTGCCTGGACATCGAGCTGCTCGAGTAGGGCGGGGCCCGGGCCCGGCACCGCGCTCCTTTCCGTCAACCACGACAGGGGTGAAGACGACGATGGATGATCTGCTTTCCTTTTTCACGCGGCCCAAGGATCCCTTGAACTTCAAGGCGGTCCGGATCTCGCTGGTCTCCCCGGAGAAGATCCTCGAGCGGTCCCACGGCGAGGTGACCCAGCCCGAGACCATCAACTACCGCACCTTCAAGCCGGAGCGCGACGGCCTCTTCTGCGCCAAGATCTTCGGCCCCGTCAAGGACTACGAGTGCCTCTGCGGCAAGTACAAGCGCATGAAGCACCGCGGGGTCGTCTGCGAGAAGTGCGGCGTGGAGGTGGTCCAGTCCAAGGTGCGCCGGGAGCGGATGGGCCACATCAACCTGGCCGCCCCCGTGGCCCACATCTGGTTCCTGAAGAGCCTGCCGAGCCACATCGGGGCCCTCCTCGACCTGAGCCTCAAGGAACTCGAACGGATCCTCTACTTCGAGTCCCACGTGGTGCTCCGCTCCGAGGTGCCCGACGAGGTCCCCGTGGGCTCCCTCCTCACCGACGAGGAGTACTACGCCAAGCTCGAGGAGTTCGGCGGCCGGTTCGAGGCCGGGATGGGGGCCGAGGCCATCCGGGAGCTCCTCGCCAGCCTCGACCTCGACGCCCTGTCGAAGACGCTCCGGGCCGAGATGGCCAAGACCCGCTCCGAGGCCAAGCGGAAGAAGCTCGGCAAGCGCCTGCGCACCGTGGAGGCCTTCCGCGACTCCGGCAACCGGCCCGAGTGGATGATCCTGAACGTCATCCCGGTGCTGCCCCCGGATCTCAGGCCCCTGGTGCCCCTGGACGGCGGCCGGTTCGCCACCTCCGACTTGAACGACCTCTACCGGCGGGTCATCAACCGGAACAACCGCCTCAAGAAGCTCAAGGAGCTCGACGCCCCCGAGATCATCATCCGCAACGAGAAGCGGATGCTGCAGGAGGCGGTGGACGTCCTCTTCGACAACGGCCGCCGCGGGCGGGTGGTCACGGGGCCCAACAAGCGTCCCCTGAAGTCCCTCTCCGACATGCTCAAGGGCAAGCAGGGCCGCTTCCGGCAGAACCTCCTCGGCAAGCGCGTGGACTACTCCGGCCGCTCCGTCATCGTGGTGGGCCCGGAACTTCGGCTCCACCAGTGCGGGCTCCCGAAGCGCATGGCCATCGAGCTCTTCAAGCCCTTCATCTACAACCGGCTCGAGGCGGAAGGCCTGGTCAGCACCATCAAGAGCGCCAAGAAGCTCGTGGAGAAGGAGGTCCCCGAGGTCTGGGACGCCCTGGACCACGTGGTCCGCGAGTACCCGGTGATGCTGAACCGGGCCCCCACCCTGCACCGGCTCGGCATCCAGGCCTTCGAGCCGGTGCTCATCGAGGGCAAGGCCATCCAGCTCCACCCCCTGGTCTGCGCGGCCTACAACGCCGACTTCGACGGGGACCAGATGGCGGTCCACGTGCCGCTGTCGGTGGAGGCCCAGACCGAGGCCCGGGCCCTCATGATGTCCACCAACAACGTGCTTTCTCCCGCCCACGGCGAGCCCATCATCATGGCGAGCCAGGACATCGTGCTCGGGATCTACTACATGACCCGGGAGCGGCCCCTGGCCAAGGGCGAGGGGAAGGCCTTCCGGTCCGTGGAGGAGGTCATCCATGCCTGGGAGGCCGGCGCTGTCCACCTCCAGGCCCGGATCACCGCCCGGGTCCGGGGCGAGCGGGTGGAGACCACCGTGGGGCGGGTGCTCCTTTCCACCTTCCTGCCCGAGGAGGTCCCCTTCGCCGAGGTCAACAAGGTGATGCGGAAGAAGGACCTCGCCCGGCTCATCGACCGAAGCTACCGCCTGGCCGGGGCCAAGAAGACCGTCATCTTGGCCGACCGACTCAAGGACACCGGGTACCGATTCGCCACCCGGGCGGGGGTCTCCATCGGGATCAACCACATGGCCATCCCGGTGAACAAGGAGGAGATCCTCGAAAAGGCCCAGGCCGAGGTGGCGGAGGTCCAGCGCCAGTACGCCGAGGGGCTCATCACCGACGGCGAGCGTTACAACAAGATGGTGGACATCTGGACCCGGGCCACGGACCGGGTGGCCAAGGAGATGATGGACGAGATCTCCGTGGACTACTACCGGACCCCGGAGGGCGAGGTGAAGGCCACGCCGAGCTTCAACCCCATCTTCATCATGGCCGACTCCGGGGCCCGGGGCAGCAAGGACCAGATCCGCCAGCTGGCCGGCATGCGGGGCCTCATGGCCAAGCCTTCCGGCGAGATCATCGAGACCCCCATCCAGGCCAACTTCCGCGAAGGGCTGAGCGTGCTGGAGTACTTCATCTCCACCCACGGCGCCCGCAAGGGCCTGGCCGACACCGCCCTCAAGACGGCCAACTCGGGCTACCTCACCCGCCGCCTGGTGGACGTCTCCCAGGACTCCACCATCGTGGAGGAGGACTGCGGCACCATCGACGGCATCGAGATGGAACACCTCATGGAGGGCGGCGAGATCATCCAGCACGTGGGCGAGCGCATCCTCGGCCGCGTGGCCCTCATGGACATCGTGGACCCGGTGACCGGCGAGGTCCTGGTGCCGGCCAACGAGGAGATCGACGAGGCCGGCGTCCGCCGGATCGAGGAGGCTGGGATCTCCAAGGTCGAGATCCGCTCCGTCCTCACCTGTCGGACCCGGTACGGGGTCTGCGCTAAGTGCTACGGGCGCGACCTCTCCCGCGGCCGCCTGGTGGCCCGGGGCGAGGCCGTGGGCATCATCGCCGCCGAGTCCATCGGCGAGCCGGGGACCCAGCTCACCATGAGGACCTTCCACATCGGCGGCACCGCCAGCGGCAAGGTGGAGAAGGCCGAGATCCGGGCCCGCGGCAAGGGGACCATCCAGTTCGTGAACCTGAACGCCGTCCGGAACCCGGCGGGCCGCCTGGTGGTCCTCAACCGCAACGGCGAGGTCGTCATCGTGGCCGCCGACGGCCGGGAACGGGAGCGCTTCCCCGTGATCTACGGCGCGGAACTCCTGGTGGAGGAGGGCCAGGAGGTGGACACCGGCGAGCTCCTCGCCCACTGGGATCCCTTCACCATCCCCATCCTCACCGAGGTGGCGGGCGAGGTGAAGTTCGGCGACCTCATCGAGGGCGTCACCATGCAGGAGAAGGTGGACCCCGTCACCGGCAAGGCGAGCCGCGTGGTGGTCCAGCACCGCGGGACGGAGTACCGGCCGCGGATCTCCATCAAGGACGAGCGGGGCCGCACCGCCAAGCTCCCCTCCGGCAAGGGCGACGCCCGCTACCTCCTCCCCGTGGGGGCGATCCTTGCGGTCAACGAGGGCGACCGGGTGGAGGCGGGCCAGGCCCTGGCGCGGATCCCCCGCGAGACCACCAAGACCAAGGACATCACCGGCGGTCTCCCCCGGGTGGCGGAGCTCTTCGAGGTCCGCAAGCCCAAGGAGTACGCCATCATCACCGAGATCGACGGCGTGGTCTCCTTCGGCAAGGACTTGAAGGGCAAGCGCCGGGTCATCGTGACCCCGGAGATCGGCGAGCCCAAGGAGTACCTCGTCCCCCGGGGCAAGCACATCAACGTCCACGAGGGCGACTACGTGCGGGCCGGCGAGGCCCTCATGGACGGGGTCATCAACCCCCACGACCTCCTTCGGGTGAAGGGGATCAAGGCCCTGGCCCGCTACCTCGTCAACGAGATCCAGGAGGTCTACCGCCTCCAGGGCGTCAAGATCAACGACAAGCACATCGAGGTCATCGTGCGGCAGATGCTCCGCAAGGTCCGCATCACCGGCGTGGGCGACAGCACCTTCATGCTGGGCGAGCAGGTGGAGATCTTCCGGTTCGAGGAAGAGAACGAGCGGATCCTGGCCGAGGGCGGCCGGCCGGCCACGGCCGAGCCCATGCTCCTCGGCATCACCCGGGCCTCCCTCACCACCGACAGCTTCATCTCGGCGGCCTCCTTCCAGGAGACCACCAAGGTGCTCACCGACGCCGCCGTCGAGGGCAAGGTGGACCACCTCCGGGGCCTCAAGGAGAACGTCATCATGGGGCGGCTCATCCCCGCGGGTACCGGCCGGACGTACTACGACCTCCAGGAGCGGCGGCGGCAACAGGCGGCCGAGGCCCTCGAGGCCCCGCCGGCGCCCGCCGAGGAGTCCGCCCCCGCGGCGGCCGAGGCCTGAGGCGGAAAGAAGCGGCCGGGGGCGGTCCGCCGCCCCGCCCCCGGGCCAAGGAGACGAACGATCCCATGAAGCCCGTCACCGAGGTGCCCGAGGCGGTCCGCCCCGTCCACCGGCGCCTCGCCAAGAAGTACCGCCTCGGGTTCGAGACGGTGACCGTGGGCGGAAAGACCCTGGAGGTCCTCGGGGTGGCGGACCTGGAGCCCCTCATCGGGGGGCGGGACGTCTTCGCCAACCCCCGGGAGTTCCCCTTCTGGGTGAAGATCTGGGAGGCCTCGGTGGTGCTGGCCGACTTCCTGGCGGCGCTGCCGCCTGACCCGGGCCGGCGCCTCCTGGAACTCGGGGCGGGGCTCGGGGTCACGGGGCTGGCCGGGGCGGCCTTCGGCCACCGGGTGACCCTCACGGACTACCAGGAGGAGATCCTGGACTTCGGCCGGGTCTCCGCCGCGGTGAACGGGTGCGCGGACCGCGCGGCCTTCGAGGTGGTGGACTGGCTCGCCCCCCGGGACCTGGGCCGTTTCGACGTCCTCCTGGGCTCGGAGGTGCTCTTCAACGAGCAGTTCTTCGAGCCGCTCCTCGGGGTCTTCCGCCGCTACCTCGCCCCGGGCGGGGTCGTCTACCTGGCCCACGACGCGCGGCGGCGGAGCCTCGGCCAGTTCCTGCCCCTCTGCGAGCGCGACTACCGCATCGGCATGAAGCGCCGGAGGCTGCGCACCGAGGACGAGACCCTCGATGTGCTGTTGACCCGGCTGGAACCCAGGTAGGCTGCTCGTTCGTCCCCCCGGGGGGCACCTCTCCACGGTACGGCGCCCGCGCCGCCCGCCTTCACGACCCTTCCGCCGTACCGCGGCGCCGTTACTTCTTGTGGCCCGGGAGCTCCACGCTGGTACAGCTGCCGCCGCCGCAGCGCCGGTGCTGGACGGTGGGTCCGGGCCTTCCGGCCCCGGGCCGCCGCCCTTCCCCCACGGCGACGTTGGCCGCGCTCATGAGCTTTCCCACGTCGGGGCTCTGGCAGATGGGGCAGCGGGCCGCCTCCATCTCGTCGCGGTTCATGAGGAGCAGCTCGAACTCGTGGCCGCAGCTCCGGCAGGTGAATTCGTAGAGGGGCATGGTGTCTCTCTCCTTGTCTCAAGGCCCGATGGCGCCGCCGGAGGCCGCCTACCGGCGCGCCTCGTCCCCCGGCATTCCCGAGCCGTGCGCCCGGCACTTCGCCGGGCCGTCCAACGACCCGACCCCCGGCGGGGCCGCCAAGGTTCGGGCGGCGCCCCGCCTTCTAAAACAGAAAGGGGAGGAAGGGTCAAGCCCCTTCCTCCCCTCGGGATGTTCCGCCGTTTGCCGGCGAACCGGCAGGGTGGCCTAGAAGTTCACCTCGAAGGTGAAGTAGGCGTTGTCCATGCGGTCAACCGGCGCGAACATCTGGGCGTACAGCGGGTTCTGGAGGTTGGGGCTGTCCGTGTCCACGGGGAGACCCATCCAGCTGCCGCTGCCGGTGTACTTGATCCAGTAGTACTGGTAGCCGAGGCGGACGAAGGCCTTCCCGTACTTGGAGAGCGGGGTGTCCGGGATGTCCCAGATCCAGTAGACCTCGGCCACGTCGCCGCGGGTCGCCGTCTTGGAGAGGTAGAGGTCGTCGGCGGCCGGGGTGAAGTTGATCCAGTACTTGGAGCCGTGGTTGTACTCGAGGCCGAGCTTGCTGTTCAGGGCCTCCACGGGAATGCGCAGGCCCACGAACACGGCCCAGCCCCAGTGGTCCTGGTTGTTGCCGGGCACGGAGAGGAAGCCGGGCTGGGGCGCATGGCTCGGCAGGTGGTTGTCGGTGCGGCTGAGGCCGCCGCTCACGAAGTAGTCGATCCCCATGAGGTTGTGCATGAAGACGCCCGAGACGTGGTAGATGTTCCCCACCTGGTAGCCCATGCCGCTCGAGTCGAAGCTCGGGTTGGCATAGAGGATGTACCCGTTCGAGGGATCCACCACCGTGTAGGAGACGTAGCTCGGCAGGTCCTCGGCGCGGAAGGCCTGGATGTTCGCGAACATCTCGGCGTCCGGGTCGTTGATCACGTCCCAGCTCAGGCCGTAGAGGAGGGCGTCGTTGAAGTTGTTGGAGGCGCCGAAGGTATCGAGCCCGGTGAAGCCCGCCTCGGTGCCGCGGCCGTAGCAGAACCGGACCTTGCCGGGCCAGGGGGCGCTGTAGGCGTAGCCCAGGGTGGCGCCGTCGAAGGTCCAGTCGACGCCCAGAGCCACCGGGGTGGCGTAGCGCCGGTCATAGTTGTACTTGAGCTGCATGGGCGGGCCGTCCACGGTGGGCCGGCGGCCGACGGACACCCACATGGGGAGGCCGAAGATGTTGGTCCAGTTGGCGTAGGCCATCTCCACCCGCAACGTGTTGTCGTTGGGGCGGCGGGAGATGTTCGGGTCGTAGGTGAAGGCGTTCATCCCGAAGACCGGGCCGGCGGTGACGGCGGAGGATTCCTCGCCCCAGATCTTGTACATGGTGAACCGCGCCTTCAGGGTGATGTTCTCGGTGGCGTGGGCCTTGAGGTTGAGGCGCAGGCGGTTGGTGAAGAGGGAGTCGTTCCGGACCTTGCCGTAGTTCAGCGGGCCGGTGCCGGGGGTGGTGATGGGGGACATGGCACCGCCGAGAGAGCCATAGACGGTGCCGTCGAAGGGGTTGTACTGGTAGAAGCGGACCACGTGGGCCCGGGTGGAGTCGGCCCGGAAGCGGAAGTCGCCCGAGATGTCGAGGCGGCTCGCGCTATCCGTCGCCAGGCTTTCCACCTGCTCCTCCAGGTCGCTCAGCCGTTCCTCGAGCTGGGCGTTGGAGGCGGCGAAGGCCGTGGACGAAAGGACGAAGCCGAATGCCAGGAGTCCCAACCACAATTTCTTCATCGCACTCTCTCCTTTGAAAAAAGTTGATGATGAATTATGAATCCCCTAACCCTAGCCGAACTGGTTTTTCATAGTACGGTTCCGGCCTGGTGTCAATACGTCCGGGGGGGGCGCGGGCGCCTGGGAGGGCCGGTGCGGCGCGGATTTTCGGGAAGCGGGGCACCCGGATCCCCGGGATCGTCCGCGGTGAGGAGGGACTCGACATGAAAGGATCCGGATATTTTGACATTTCCGCCTTCTTGCGGCGTCTGAAGGACCGTCCGGACCTCCACCGGGCCGGGATGGTCCTGGTCCACAACGGGGTGGTCCGGGGGACGAGCCGGGACGGGACCCCGGTCTCGGCCGTGGAGATCCGGGTGGACCGGGCCCGGCTGGCGGAGATCCTGGCCGAGACCCGGGCGCTTCCGGGCATCGTGGCCGCCGAGGCCGAGATCCGGGAGGGGACGCTCCGGGTGGGGGAGGACGTCATGCTCCTCGGGGTGGCCGGCGACGTCCGGGAGCGCGTGATCGCGGCCCTGGCCCGGGCCCTCGATCGGATCAAGGCCGAGGTGACGCGGAAGCGGGAGATCCCGGCCGGGGAGTGATCGGCCGCCCGGCGGCTAGGCCGGTGCCAGCGTCCCGGCGGTGCCGTCCACCCGGTAGGGGGCGCCGAGGAGGAGCGGGGCGTTGGCCGGCCCGTGGCCGGCGGGAAGGTCCGTGACCACGGGGATCTCGAGGTCCGAGAGCCGGTCGGCCAGGAGCCGGCGGAGGAGGTCCGGCGGGGCCCCGGTCTCCGTGAGCCGCCCCACCGCCACCCCGGCCGCGGCGGCGAGGCACCCGGCCTGGCGCAGGTGGGTGAGCATCCGGTCGAGCCGGTAGGGAGGCTCCCCCCGGTCCTCGATGAAGAGGATCGCCCCCGTCCAGGGCGGCTCGAAGGGGGTGCCCACCAGGTGGCAGAGGCAGGCGAGGTTGCCGCCCACGAGGGGCCCCTCGGCCGTTCCGGGGGCGAGGGGCCGGCCGGAGAGGGCCGGGAGACGCCCCGCCCGGAGGAATTCGGCCAGGGCCGCCCGCGAGGGGGCGTCGGTCCGGTCGAGGGTGGCCACGAGCGGCGCGTGGAGGGCCGGCCGGCCGTTTCGGACCAGGGCCGCGTGGAGGAAGGTCACGTCGCTGAAGCCCGCCACCAGGGGCATCCGGCCGGGGAGCGCGGCCCAGTCCACCAGGGGGAGCCACCGGCCGCACCCGTAGCCGCCCCGGAGGCACCAGACGAGGTCCGCCTCCGGGTGCCGGCAGAGGGCCTCGAAGGTCCGGGCCCGGTCCGCGTCGGTGCCGGCGAGGTAGGGGAAGGGGGCGGGATCGCCCCCCCCGGGGCCGGGGTCGAGGACGCGGAGACCCATCTGCTCGAGGACGCGGAGGCCCGCCGCCGCCTTCGCCCGGTCCACCGGGCCCGAGGGGGCGAAGGGCGCCGCCGCGCGGAGCGGAAACCCGCGGGGCGCGGGATCTGGGCGGCTTGACTTTGGCGGGGGGCTCATTAATTTTGGAGACGAAGGCGCGGGGTTTCGGAGGGCGAGGCGCCCTTCGGGTGCCTTTCGCCTCCCGCCAGCATAGCCAACCGCCGCCACCGGCTCAAGGCCGGTTTTTTTCCGAGAGACCGCCCCATGGCCCAGAAGGACTACTACCAGATACTCGGGGTGTCGCGGACCGCCGGCCCGGAGGAGATCAAGAAGGCCTACCGGCGCCTCGCCCTCAAGTACCACCCCGACCGGAACAAGGGCGACAAGGCCGCCGAGGAGCGGTTCAAGGAGGTCAACGAGGCCTACGCCGTCCTGAGCGACCCGGAAAGGCGCCGGCAGTACGACAGCTTCGGTTCCGCCGAGTTCCACCGCCACTATACCCGCGACGACATCTTCCGCAACTTCGACTTCTCCGACGTCTTCCAGGACCTCGGCTTCGGCGGCGACGTCTTCGGGCGGGTCATGTACGGCGGCCGCCGTGCGGGCGGCGTCTCCTTCGACGAGATCTTCAGCCAGCTCTTCCGCACCGGTGCCGGGGGCGCGGCGGCCGGGGCGGGGGCGGCCCGATCCCCCAGGGGCCAGGACGTGGTGCTGGACCTCGTGCTCACCCCGGGCGAACTTCTCTCCGGGGGGGAGAAGGTGCTCTCCATCCAGGTGGGCGGCCGCCCGGAGCGGCTCTCGGTGCGCATCCCCCGGGGTACCGCCCCGGGCCGCAGGCTCCGCATCCCCGGCAAGGGCGCCCCCGGCCCCGGCGGCCGGGGCGACCTCTACCTCCGGATCGGGGTCGCGGGGGACGGCCGCTTCCGGGTGGACGGGGCCGACGTGGAGATCGACCAGGTGCTCCCCTTCAGCCGGGTCTGCACCGGGACGGACATCGAGGTCCCCACGGTGGACGGCGGGAAGGTCCGGCTCAGGGTCCCGGCGGGGACCCAGTGCGGGCAGCGGCTGCGCCTCCGGGGGAAAGGGCTTCCGCGGAGCGGCGGCGGCCGGGGCGACCAGTTCGTCCGCATCCTGGTGGAGGTCCCCAAGCATCTCACCCGGGCCCAGCGGGAGCTCCTGGATCGCCTGGCCGCCGAGGGTCTCTGATTGCGTCCCTTCCTCCCGATGCCGCTTCGGTCATGGCTCGGCCGGGTGTGCCTCCTCGGCGTGCTGCTCGCCGGGGCCGCCGCCCCCCCGGCCTTCGCCGCTGAACCGACCCGGGGTCCGGGGCCCGGGGTCCCGGCCTTCCCGGGGCTCGACCAGGTGGTCCCGGCGGCCACCGAGGCCCGGGCCGAGGCCGCGAAGGCGAAGGCCGAGATCCTCCGGCTCCACGATCTCCGCGACCTCGAACGGCAGCTCGACGAGCTGAAGGCCCGCTACGACCTCCTGGAGAAGGGCCTGGCGGAGCAGGGAGACCCGGCCGGCTGGAGCGTGGACCGCCTGCTCGACTTCCAGGGACGCCTCGAGGCCTTCACCCGCGACGCCCGCCGCGTCCTGGACCAGGTCTCCGACCGGCTGGCCGAGCTCGAGGCGATCCGGCGGGCGTGGAGCGACCGGGGCCGGTACTTCCGCGACTGGGAGGCCCACCTCCGCGGGTCGGGGCTTCGTCCGCCGCCCGGGGTCTTCCCGGGGGTGCGGCGGGCGGTGGCCGGCGTCTTGGCGGACGTCCGGCGCGCCGCCGTGCCCCTGGTGGATCTCCAGACCCGGGTGAGCACCGTGCTCGAGGCGGCCCGGGCCCGGGCCGGGCAGCTGGACGCGGTCATCACGGCCCTCCGGCGCCAGACCTTCCGCAAGAACGCCCCCTCCCTCTTCGGGGCCAAGTATTGGCGGCAGTTCACCCCGGAACTCCGGGAACGCGCCCTCCAGGGCCTCGTGGCGGCGGCCCGGGTGGATCTCCACTTCCTCGAGCGCCAGGGCTGGATGATCGGGGTCCAGGTGCTGGTCCTCCTGGCCCTGGGCCTCTTCATCCGCCGCCACCGGGACGCCGCCGGGGCCCCGGAGTGGGGCTTCGTGCTGGACCGGCCGTGGAGCACGGCGTTCTTCCTGACGCTTGCGGCCTTCTCCATCTTCTACCAGAATCCGCCGGCCTTCTGGCGGCTCGCCGTCTGGTTCGCCGGGGTGGCATCGGGCATCGGGCTCGTCTTCGGCCTGGTCCGTAACCCGTACAAGCGGGCGGGCCTCGTCTTCCTCGCCGGGGTGCTGCTCTTCTCGGTGGCCCTCCAGATCGTCTCGCTGCCGCTGCCCCTCTACCGGCTCTACCTGGTGGCGGTGAGCCTGGCCGGGGTGCCGTTCTTCCTGGTCCTTGCTCGGAACAACGACCGTTTCCACGGCGGCGGCCCCACGGGGTACGCCCGCTTGCTCCGGGCCGGGGCGCTGCTGCTCGGCTCGGCGCTGGCGGCCCAGTGCGCCGGGTGGAGCGTACTCGGCGCGCGGCTGGTGGAGGCCACGGCGAAGTCCGTCTTTCTCTGCGTCTTCACCGCCATGCTCATCCGGATCGGCAGGGGCGGAATCGGCTTCCTGACGGGGCGGATCCTGGCGGCCCGGCCCGGGGTCACCCACCGCATCCGCCAGGGCCTCGAGGCCCGCCTTCGCCAGGCCTTCACCGCCGTGGTCTCGGTGGTGGCCTTCCTCTACTTCCTCCAGGTCTGGGGCCTCTACGAATCGCCCGCCAAGGCCTGGGCAGCGGTCATGGGGCTCGGCGTCTCCTACGGGGGCTTTTCCCTCGACCTCCGGGCCGTGCTCGCGGCGGTGCTCGCCCTCTACCTCGCCTTCCTCGGTTCCTGGGGGGCCCAGGCCTTCCTCGAGGCGGAGGTCTTCCCCCGCCGTCGGCTCGACCGCGGCGTGCGGGATTCCATCAGGCGGCTCCTCCACTACGCCCTGGTGATCGTGGGCTTCGTGATGGCCCTCGGGTTCCTCGGCGTCGAGATGCAGCACTTCGTGGTGCTGGCCGGCGCCCTCGGCATCGGGATCGGCTTCGGGCTCCAGAACGTGGTGAACAACTTCGTCAGCGGGCTCATCCTGCTCTTCGAGCGGCCCATCAAGGTGGGGGACACCATCGTGCAGAACGGGGAATGGGCGGTGGTGAGACGGATCGGCATGCGCTCCACCGTGGTGGAGACCTACGACCAGTCGGAGATCATCATCCCCAACTCGCAGCTGGTCTCGGAGACGGTGGTCAACTGGACACTCTCCACCAGCCGGGCCCGGGTCACGCTCCCGGTGGGGGTGGCCTACGGGAGCGACACCGACGAGGTGATGCGCATCCTGCTCGAGGCGGCGGCGCAGCATCCCGCGGTGCTGCCGGAGCCCAAGCCGTACGTGGTCTTCCGGGGGTTCGGGGAGAGCTCTCTGGATTTCGAGCTCCGGTGCTGGATCGGGGACGCCAACCGGCGGGTGGAGACCCGGAGCGACCTCGGCCTGTTCGTGGACAGGCGGTTCCGGGAGGAGGGGGTGGTGGTGCCCTTCCCGCAGCGGGACCTCCACCTGGTCTCGGTGGCCCCGGAGGCGGGGTGGAGCCTTCGCGGGGAGCGGAACGACGAAACCGGCCCTCCGGTCCCGGTGAAACCATAAGCCTTTTTCCAAGGTGGGTGCCGCTCCGGTCGCTCAGGGAATCCCGACGGGGGGCTTCCTCACCGCTCCGGAATCTGGCGCCCTGGTCGAAAAGTGATTCTGGTTCTGCCGGGGCCGGAGTGCCGGTCTTTATTTTCTCATCGGCGCGGGGGGCGGAGGGCTTTAATCCGCGAGGGTATCGCGGCCGTCCCCCGTTCCGGGGGCGCGGGCCCGCCGTCGCCTGAAGCGGCGGGCGTTACTTTTTCTTTGCGTGCCCAAAGTAACCAAAAGAGAGGGCAGCCCACTGTGGCGCCCCGTCCGCCCGCCAAGGCGGGGCGGGGTCCCCTCGGCGTCTCGGCGGGGCCGGGCGCGACGAAAAACCCGCCCCGCTTCGCGGGGCTCGGACAATTCGTCGTGCTCTTTCCGGCCCCGCCATCGACGCCCTCGGCACCACAGAGGGCGGGGGCGGCGATGGCCCGGGGGCAATCCATTTCTCCGGGGGCTGGAGCGGTGAGTTTTCTGATTAAGACAAGGCGCAAGGATGGCCAAGCCAAAGAACCGAATGCAAGGCGCGGGGATGTCGAGGAACGAGGCGTACTTTCGGTGCGCCGCAACGACGAGCGCATCCGAAGCCCGCGCTTTTTTTGCGACGCCATCAATCTTTCGCCGCCCGTCACCGCTCCAGCACCTCCACCGCCCGGCATCGTTGGAAGCGCCACCCGTCGTCGGCCTCCACCAGGTCGCAGACGCCCTCCCGGGCGTCGTATTCCGGCCGCCCGCCGCCGGGGTCGAGGACGAGGACCGCGCTGAAGTCGGCCCGGGCCCGTCCCGGCTCCGGGAAGGCGACCCGGAGGTCCCGGAACCGCAGGGAGACCGTGCGCCAGCGGGCGCGTTCCCGCGCCGCCAGGGCGGCGAGCTCCCGGGGGGCGAACTCGGTGAAGGGGACGTCTTCTCCGGCTTCGAGGCGGAAGGGGTCGGTGAAGAGGTCGGCCAGGAGCCGGCACTTGTTCGCCCCGGCGAGGGCCGGTTCCCCGGCGTCCTTCTGGACGTAGCGGGCGAGGAGCTCAAATCGGTGGCGCACCCGGCGTTCGTCCGTCGGGTACCAGAGGGCGGCGGCCGCGGCGACGGCCGCAGCGGCGAGGCCGAGAACCAGGCGGCGCCGGCTCACCACAGGGGCCCCCCGACGATCCGCTCCGCGGGGGCCTGGCCGAAGACGTGGGCCTCCATGGGGCCGGATCGGTTGTCGCCCACCAGGTAGTAGTGGCCGGGCCGGACCCGGCGGGGCGGGAGATTCCAGCTTCCCCGGAAGCGGACGTAGGGTTCCGGGAGGGGGCGGCCGTTCACCAGGAGCCGGCCTTCGCGGAAGGCCACGGTCTCGCCCGGGAGGGCCACCACCCGCTTGAGCAGGAGGACGCGGCGGCCCGCCAGGCGTACCGCCACCACGTCGCCCCGCTGCGGGGGCGAGCGGCGGTAGCGGAGGAGGCAGACGAGGTTGAAGCCGCCGTCGCGGTAGGTGGGTTCCATGCTGCGGCCGTGGATCCGGACGGGCAGGAGGACGTGGCCGAAGACCAGCCAGGCGCCGCCGGCCACCAGGACCATGCGGAGGAGGGCCCGCCGCCGGAGCGGCGGGAAGAGCCATCGCTTGGCGAGATCGGCCGCGCGCATCGTCTCCAGCATAGGCCCGGGCCGGCGCCTTTTCCACCCCCGGCCCGGCGGGGGACGGTGTAAGATGGCGCAGGCGCCATGGAGATCGTCGACACCCATGCCCACCTGGCGGATGCCGCCTTCGACCCGGACCGGGCGGCCGTCCTGGACCGCGCCCGGGCCGCCGGGGTCCGGGCGGTGATCGCCGTGGGCGAGACCCTGGCCGACGCCGAGCGGAACCTCGCGCTGGCGGAGCGCCACCCCGTCCTTCGCCCGGCCGCCGGCCTCTACCCGGGCCGGGCCGATGCGGCCGCCGCCGAGGCCCTGGCGGCCTTCATCCGGCGCCGGCGGGACCGGCTCGTCGCCATCGGCGAGGTCGGCCTCGACTTCCGCCTGGCGGCGGACACGCCGGCCCGGGAGCTCCAGCGCCGGGTCTTCGCGGCCTTCATCGACCTCGCCCTGGAGCTCGACCTCCCGCTCAACGTCCATTCCCGGTCGGCGGGCCGCCATGCCGTGGCCATGCTGCTCGAGCGGGGGGCGCGGCGGGTCCAGCTCCATGCCTTCGACGGCAAGGCGGCCTCGGCCCTTCCCGCCGTGGAGGCCGGCTATTTCTTCTCCATCCCCCCGTCGGTGGTCCGATCCCGCCAGAAGCAGAAGCTCGTCCGGCGCCTGCCGCTGTCGGCCCTGCTGGTCGAGACGGACAGCCCCGTCCTGGGGCCCCGGCAGGGGGAGCGCAACGAGCCCGCCAACGCCGCGCTGGTGGTGGCGGCCGTGGCGGAGATCAAGGCAGTGGCCCCGGAGGCGGTGGCCGAGGCGGTCCTGGACAATACCCGGCGGCTCTATGGGCCGGGGGTGGCCTGAGCCGCCGGGGCGGGGAGGCGCAGGGTCTCCCCGTGGCGGAGGACCACGAAGGCCCCCGGCGGGAGCCCGGCGGCGGCCCGGGCCCGGGCGAGGCGTCGCGGGGGCTCGTCCAGGGGCTCGTCGGTCAGGATGAAGGTGCCCCAGTGGATGGCCACGGACCGGCGGGCGCCCACGTCGAGGTGGATGCGGAGGGCCTCCTCCGGGGTCACGTGGTAGGGGGCCATGAACCACCGGGGCTCGTAGGCCCCGATGGGGATGGCGGCGAGGTCGAAGGGCCCGAGGCGGCGGCCGATCTCGCGGAAGAGGGCGGGGTCGTAACCCGTGTCGCCGGCGAAGTAGAACCGCAGGCCCGGGGCCTCCACCACCCAGCCCGCCCAGAGGGTCCGGTTCCGGCCGAGGAGGGCCCGCTTGCTCCAGTGTTTGGCGGGGACGGCGGTGACGCGGAGGCCGTCCAGCGTGGCGGCCTCCCACCAGTCCAGCTCCACCACCCGGCGCGCCCCGAGGTCCCGGAGCCACGGGCCGAGGCCCAGGGGTACGAAGAAGACCGTGGCTCCGCCGCCGGGGCGCCGGAGGAGGGCCTGGATGGTGGGGCGGTCGAGGGAGTCGTAGTGGTCGTGGGAGATCAGGACCCCGTGGATGGGCGGCAGATCCGCCAACGGGACCCCCGGGGGGACCACCCGGCGGGGGCCGGCCCAGCCCACCGGAGAGGCCCGCCCGGAGAAGTGGGGATCGGTGAGGAGGTTCCGGCCCGCCACCTGGAGGAGCACCGTGGCGTGGCCGATCCATGTGACGGAGGGGGCGTCCCCCGGGGCCCGGAGCCGGGACGGGTCGGCGTGGACCCGGGGGAAACGGTAGGCCTCCGGGCCGGGGATGGACTTCCAGAGGCGCCCCCAGCGCCAGCGGAGGAAGTCGAGGACGCCCTTGCCGGCGTCTTCGCCGGGGTTGCGGAAGCGGCCTCCCTCCCGGATCGGCCGGCTCCAGTCCGCCGGGGGATCGGGCCCCGCGGCCGCCGCGGGGCCCGCCCACAGGGCGGCGGCCAGGAGCAGGAGGGACAGGGCGCGGCGGCCCGGGGCGGTCTCCCGGCGCGAAAAAGGGCCATGGCGGCGGCCATGGCCCGAGTCTCCACTGGAGCCGGCATTCGGATTTGAACCGAAGACCTGCTGATTACGAATCAGCTGCTCTACCACTGAGCTATGCCGGCCGGGCAGCCCGAAAATAGCAAAGGGGGCAGGGGGTGTCAATCGCGCCGCCCGGCCTCAGGCCTCCACCTCCCGGGCCTCGGCCACCTGGCCGCGGAGCCGGAGGAGCCCCTCGCCGAAGAGGGTGGTCTTCAGCCAGTCCATGGCGAGGTGGAGGGCGGCCACGTCGTCTTCCCGGACGGCCGCGAGCCGGTCGCCGGGGACGTCGTAGATCCGGAGGAAGGCGCTCTCCTCCACGAACCGCCGGAAGGCGTCGACGTTGTAGCTGCCGAGGAAGAACATCTGGAGCGTCTTGTCCGGGATGTTGGTGAAGGGGCCGAGGGACTTCCGGCGGAGGATGAGTTCCACCCAGCCGGTGTTGACCTCGTCGTAGGCGGCAAGGCCCTGGTCCTCCCGCCACTGGGCCACGGTCCATTCCTGGGCCTCGTCGTGGCCGAGGCAGTGGCCTTCCTTGACCAGGGCGAAGAAGCGCTCGTTGCCCGCGGCGTCGTGGTTGTGGAAGATGCCGGCCCCGATGGGGTAGTATCGGCAGGTGGAGGGCCGGTCGTCGTAGATCTTGCAGCCCTCGTCCCCCAGGAACGGGCAGGTCTTGTGCTCGTCGTCCAGCATCTTGAGCACCGGGATGGGCAGCTCCGTGTTCTCGATATGCCCCGGCACGGTGTAGATGGCCAGGAACTCGTCGGAGGGGAGCTCCAGCCGCCGCTTGAGCCGGATGACGTCGTAGGGGGTGAGCATGATGCCCGCGTCGCGGCAACACCGGGTGAAACAGGGCATGCCCTTGCGGCAGGCGAAGGTGAAGGTGCTGTCCAGGTCGAGCCGGACGGGTACGAGGACTTGCGGTCTGTCTTTCGGGGCGTACATGATGGGGTGACCTCACGATCCGGCGGCGCGGCGCCGGGCGGGGGATGAATGGATGCGGCGGCCGGGGCGGGGTGCCGCCGGCCCGACGCTGTCTGAAAACTAATATAATCCCGGAGCCCTCGCAAACCCGGAGGGCGGGTCGAAAGGAGGCGGAGACGGTGCTCGACGGCAAGGTGGCCCTGGTGGCCGGGGCGATTCGGGGCATCGGCAGGGCCGTGGCGGTGGAGCTGGCCCGGCACGGGGTCCGGTGTGTCCTCCCCTACTACGACTGGCTGGACGAACTCGACGACCTGCACCGCGCCATGCGGGCGGCGGGGCCCGACTACCTCGCCCTGCCCGCGGATCTCCGGGAAGAAGACGAGGCGGCCCGGGTGGTCGAGGCGGCGGTGGAGCGCTTCGGCCGGCTCGACATCCTGGTCAACAACGTCGAGCGGGGCGGCTGGCCCGTGGTGCACGGGCCCTACGTTCCCGAGCAGTGGGACCTCGAGATCCGGACCACGGTGACGGCCAAGTGGGCCCTCTTCCGGGCCTGTCTCCCCCATCTCAAGCGCCGGGAGGGCGCCGCCGTGGTGAACCTCTCGTCCATCGCCGGCCTCGTGGGCCGCGCCGGCCCCGCGGGGCTGGTCTTCAACGACGGCTACGCCCTGGCCAACCGGGCGATCCGCACCCTCACCGAGACCTGGGCCCGGGAAGGGGCGCCGGAGGTCCGGGTGAACGAGCTCATGCTGGGTTTCGTGGAGACCCGCCACGGTCCGGGGACCCGGGGCTGGGGGCTTCTGGCCGAGGCGGACCGCGAGGCCCTCCTGGCCCACACGCTGCTCGGCCGGACCGGCCGGGTGGAGGAGGTGGCCCGCATGGTCCGGTTCCTCGTGGCCGAGGCCACCTTTGTCACGGGGGCCGTGATCCGGATGGACGGGGGCTATCTCCTCGGGGGCGAGCCCGCCCGCCCCTGGCCCCGGGGGGTGGTGGCGCCCGGCGAGCCCACCTTCGGCGGCGGGGTCAGACCAGGGGGGAAGGAATGAAGATCTTCTCGTAGAGGTTCTGGGCGTAGCGGTCGGTCATCCCGGCCAGGAAGTCGCAGACCCGCCGCTCGTAGGGCTCCGATTCCGAAAGCTCGTCCATGTCGCCCTCGAAGAGCCGCCGGTTTTCGCGGCGGAAGGCCTCCGGGTGGTCCAGGAAGTACTCGAAGAGGTCCCGGAGGATCTTCCGGGCCTTCTCGAACTCGCCGTGGACCCGGGCCGCCCGGTAGACGTTGTCGTAGAGGAACTTCCGGAGTTCCAGCATGGCCTCGTACATCTCGGGGCTGACCCCGAGGTGCATCTCGCCGTCCTCGACCCGGGTGTTTTCGATGACGTCGCGGATCATGGTGGTGATCCGGGCGCTGTGGCCCTCTCCCAGGAGGTCCGTGAGGTGGCCGGGGACGTCGCCCGCCGAGATGACGCCGCTGCGGATGGCGTCGTCGAGGTCGTGACTGAGGTAGGCGATGACGTCGGCGAGGCGCATGACCCGGCCTTCCTGGGTGGCGGCCCATTCCTCCAGGTTTTGCGGGATGATCTCCCCGAACCCCTTGGAGTGTTTCAGGATGCCGTCCCGGACCTCGTAGGTGAGGTTGAGGCCCCGGCCCTCGTTCTCGAGGAGGTCCACCACCCGGAGGCTCTGCTGGCAGTGGGAAAACCCGCCGGGGACGATCTCGTTGAGCACGGTCTCCCCGGCGTGCCCGAAGGGGGTGTGGCCGAGGTCGTGTCCCATGGCGATGGCCTCGGTGAGGTCCTCGTTGAGCCGGAGGGCCCGGGCGATGGTGCGGGCGATCTCCGAGACCTCCAGGGTGTGGGTGAGCCGGGTCCGGTAGTGGTCCCCCATGGGGGAGAGGAAGACCTGGGTCTTGTGCTTGAGGCGGCGGAAGGCCTTGGAATAGACGATGCGGTCCCGGTCGCGCTGGAAGGCGGTCCGGATGGGGCACGGCGCCACCGGCCGGCGGCGGCCCCGGGTGGCGCTGCTGAGGCAGGCCTGGGGGCAGAGGACCTGGCGCTCGCGCGCCTCGATCTCTTCTCGGATGGTGGCGGGCGCCGGGGACGTTTCGGCCGGCGCCGGGGCGGCTCGACGCAACATGTCGAACCTTATAGTGAAGATCGGCACCCGCCGCAAGGGCCATGTGGCCCCGGGGCCGCCGCGGGGATCAGATCCCCCGGCGCAGCAGGCGCCGGTGGTGCCAGAAGTCGTAGAGGGCGTAGGAGAAGCTCCCCGCCCCGGCGAAGGCCAGGTAGAGGGTGGCCGCGTCCTCCACCGGCATCCAGGCGAGCCCCGCGGCCAGGGCCGCCAGGGCCGCCGGGGCCAGCAGCCGGATCTTGATCCACGACAGATCCCCGGCGCCTTGCTGGAGGGCCCAGATGTCCAGGGCCTGCGCGGCGAACTCCACGCACACGATGGACAGGACGAGGCCCGTGGCCCCCGGTGCCAGCGGCAGGAGCCCGAGGGCCACCAGGGGGAGCGACAGGGTGGCGAGGAGCGAAAGGAGCCCCGGGAGCCCGGCGCGCCGGAGCGGCGGGAGGGCCCGCCGGACGTAGCCGGCGGCCGAGACCAGGGTGATGGCGAGGATCACCCCACCGTAGATCACCACCGAGGTCCGGGCGTCCCAGGCCAGGCGGATGGCCAGGGCCAGGGCCACGAAGCCCATGCCGATCCAGGCCCGGCGGGGGAAGGCACCGGTCCGGACCCGCCGGGCGAGCCCGGCCGCGGCGGCCAGGACCAGGGCCGCCGCGAGGAGGGTGGCGGGGACGGCCCGCTCCGGGAAGGTGGCGGTGATGAGGATGACCCCGGCCCCGGTCATCTGGACCGTGGTCTTCACCTTGGCCAGTTCCGTGACGTTCAGGGGGGTCTCGGCGTTGGAGCCGAAGCGGCGGAGCTCCGTCACCAGGAACTCCCGAAGCAGGATGGGCCAGAGGATCCAGAGGGGCAGGATGCGAAGGTCCACCAGCGGGAGGAAGATCACGGCCACGAAGATCTTGTCGGCGATGGGGTCCAGGAGTTTCCCGAGGGAGGTGACGCCCTGCCGGCGCGCCATCACGCCGTCCACGTAGTCGGTCACCCCGAGGAGGGTGGCCGCCGCGAGGGCCGCCATCCGCTCCCATGTGCCCCCGTAGACCAGGAAGAAGGGGAGCGGGAGGAGCAGGATCCGGAGCAGGGTGAGGTGATTGGCGGTGAATCTCATGGGCTGGGGTCGGACGCCTTCCACGCCGCCTCGAAGGCGGCCAGCAGCTCCCGCCGGGCGGCCGCAAGGGACTCGAGGCGCCGCACGTGGAGACGGTACTCCGCCGGGGGGGCGATTTCAACGTGGAGGCGGAGCGGGTCGCAGAAGTACCAGGTACACCGGAAGGGCCGGGCGGCCCGGGGGAGCCGGCATCCCCGGGGGCCGAGGAAGTCGCACGGGTCCCGGGGGTCCCCCTCGAGGCGGTAGCCGGGGGGGGTGAGCCCCATGGCGGCGAAGGCGACCAGGTCGTCGCGCTCCGGGATCCCGTGGCGCCGATTGCAGCAGACGCTGCCGCAGTAGGGGCAGACCTCGGCGGTGAGGGCCTGGATGGGGCGGTCCACCGCCTCGAAGGCGGCCAGGAGGCGCCGGCCCAGCCGGCGCAGCCCGGCGGCCTCCCCGGCGGCGAAGAAGGCCTCGATGCGCCGCCGGGCGGCGAGGAAGGCGCCGGGGTCGGGGAGATCTGGGCCCGGCCATCCGGGCGGCTCAGCCGGCATCCTCACCCTCCCCTCCTTCGGCCTCGGCGGCCTTGGCCCGGCACCCGGCGCACCGGGGTTCCCACGGCCGGTCCCGGAGGTCGTCCGCCTCGATCCGCCGCCCGCAGTCGGTGCAGCGGCCGAAGGTGCCGGCCTCGATGCGGTGGAGCGCCGCGGTGATCTCCTCCAGGCGGGCCTTCCGAGCCTCGAAGATGCCGAGCAGGGATCCGCCCCCCGGGGCCACGTCGTGGATGTCGTCCAGGGTCGCGGCCGCCCGGATCCGGTCGTGGAACTCGGCCCGGGCGTTTTGGAGGAGGTCCGCCCGGATCTCCTCCCACAGGGCCTCCCTGCGGGCGACCAGGTCGCGGCGGAGCCTGTCGAGTTCGGCCTCGGGGATCTCGGCGGAAACGGGGGGGCGGTCACCGGGCATGGGTGCCTCCTTGCCACCTCCAGGGGACCCCTTCATTATCGGGGGTCGTTCCCCGGGTTGCAATGGAGAACTTCCGGGGCCTCAGCGGCGCCGGCGCCGCGGCCGGCGGCCGAGGAGGTGGTTCAGGAACTCGAGGATGAGGGCGTGGTAGGCCTCCCCCAGGCGCCGGGCGATGTCGAGGCGGCCCTGCCCGGGGATGATCTGGAACCGGGAGGACTTGGACCGGCTCTCCGACACCACCCACTCCAGCCCGCCGGGGGAGACCACCGGGTCGCGCTGGCTGTGGATGAAGAGCACGGGCTTGGTGAAGCCGCGCATGAGGGCGGGGTTGTCGAAGGGGTCCGAGCCGGGGGCGGGGGCCCACTCCGCCGGGAGCCCGAGGGCGGCGAAGAGGTCGGTGCTGTCCCGGAAGCCGCTCTCCATCACCAGGGCGAGGAGGTCGGCCTCGTGGCGGACCGCCGCGGCCAGCGCCGCCGATGCCCCCAGCGACTGGCCCATGGCCACCACCGGGCCGGGCCGGCCCCGGTCGGCCTTCCAGCCGAGGAGGGCTTGGAGGCCGGCCGAGGCGTCTTCGGGGAGGGTGTCCAGGGACGGCGTGCCGCCGCTGGCCCCGCTGCCGCGCCAGTCCATGGCCGCGAAGGTGAGGCCGAGGGGGGCGAAGCCCTCGGCCAGGGCCAGGAGGTCGCCCGCGGCGAGGCCTTCCCCGGGGTAGAAGAGGATGTGGGGCTCGGCCGGGTCCCCGGGCCAGACCCGGGCGGCCAGGGCCGTTCCGTCCGCCGCCGCGAACCGGAGCAGCTCCCCGCCCTCGGGCGCCTCCGGCGGAAGACCCGACACGCCGGGCCGCAGGCGCGCCAGCAGCTCCGGGCGGTCCAGGGGGCTCACGACCGCCCCCACCGGCGCCGCTCTTCGAAATCGCGGATGTCGTTTCTGACCACGCCCACGGGAAAGTCCGGGTGGGCGACGTAGGCCAGGGAGTGGGCCTTGAAACGGGCCACGATCTCGGCCACGGCGGCGTCCTTCTCCCCCGCGTCGAGGAAGGTGCGTTCCTTGAGGGCCTCGTAGACCACGGCGCCGCCCCGGTGGGCAGTGTAGTCCGCGTAGGTCACGCCGGGAACCGCCGCCCGTTCGAAGATCTCGGGTGTCACGGGGATCTCGGCCCGGAAGCGGACGCGGACGAACCAGCGGTCGCCGGCCGCCACCCGGGACTCGTCCACCACCTCCAGGGTGAGGCCGTTGGGGAGGGGAAGGCGGTCGATCAGCCGGGGCCGCGGGGGGGCCGGGGTGTCGCCGGCGGGCTGGGTCTCGGGCATGGCCGATCAGTGCTTGAAGGCCCGCTGGCCGGTGAAGACCATGGCCACCGGCGGGTCGGCCTCGTTGCAGGCCTCGATGGCCTCCCAGTCGCGCAGGGAGCCGCCGGGGTGGACCACGGCGGAGATCCCCTGGCGGATGCCCACGTCCACGCCGTCGCGGAAGGGGAAGAAGGCGTCGGAGACCATGACGGAACCCGGCAGCCCGCCCCGGTCGGCCTGGACCTGGCGGTCGATCTCGTCCTTCTCCTCACGGGGGCGCTCGCCCTTGGCGACCTTGAGCTCCAGCTCCTTGTAGGGGATGCCGAGGCGGTCGTGGCAGAGGCGGTCGGCGTACTTGGTGTAGGCCTTGTAGACGGCGATCTCGGCGACGCCCACCCGGTCCTGCTCGCCGGTGCCGATGCCCACGGTGGCGCCGTCCTTCACGTAGAGGACGGAGTTCGAGGTGACGCCCTGTTCCACGGCCCAGCCGAAGAGGATGTCGGCGTATTCCCGCTCGTCCGGCAGGCGCCGGATCCGGTAGGTCTTGCCCTGGTACTCGCACTCGGCGGGCTTGAGATCCTCGCGGGTGCGGACGCGGTTGACGGGCGACTGCTGCACGATGATCCCGCCGTCGATGAGGCTCTTGAAGTCCACGAACCGCCGGTCCCAGTACTCCGCCAGCCGCTCGATCCGGCGGATCTGGACGATGCGGAGATTCTTGCGCCGGGCGAGGATCTCCACCGCCCCGTCTTCGTAGGCGGGGGCCGCCACCACCTCCACGTAGAGCTCGTCGATGGCCTCGGCGGTGGCCTTGTCCACCGGCCGGTTCAGGGCGACGCACCCGCCGAAGGCGGCGATGCGGTCGGCCCGGAAGGCCCGGGTGAAGGCCGATTCGATGGTGTCGCCGTAGGCCACGCCGCAGGGGTTGTTGTGCTTGACGATGACCGCGGCGGGCCGGTCCATGAGGAACTTCAGGACGTTCAGGGAGTTGTCGATGTCGGTGAGGTTGATCTTGCCGGGGTGCTTGCCGGCCTGGAGCATGTCGGCCTCGGAGATGGCGCTCACCAGGCCGTTGCCGGGCGTGATGTAGGCACAGTCGCCGAGGACCAAGTTCCCGTTGACCAGCTCGTAGAGCGCGGCCTCCTGGTCGGGGTTTTCCCCGTAGCGGACGCCCCGCTCCTGGACCTCCCCGGTGGTCTCGTCGCGGATCTTCCAGGTCCGCTTCCGGTAGACCAGGGTCTGGTCGCCGAAGGTGATGCGCATCTCCTCCGGGAACTGGTCGCCCAGGATGGTCCGGTACATCTGCTTGAGATCGCTCATGGGGTGGGTCCTCCTCGGTTCCTCGGCAGGTGGGGCGCCGGGCCGCCGCCGGCGGCGGGCCCCCGGCGTCCGATTGCCGGACTATAGCCCGCGCCCGGCGGCCCCGTCAACGGAACGAGACCACCGTCACCCGGTCCATCAGGGCGAAGGCGAGAGCCCAGAGGGGCGGTTGGAGGGCGGCCGCCGCGGCCGCCGCCCAGCCGGGGAGGCGGCGCCGGGGGGGCGGGAGCCCCTCTACGGGGGGCAGCAGGCCGAGGGCCGAAAGGAGCCTGGCCGCCGCCTCGCACTCCAGGGCGAAGGGGAGAAATCCCAGGAAGCCGGGGAGCGGCATCTCGAAGAGCCTTACGTCCAGGACCCGGGGCAGGGGGACGTGGTAGACCCACTTGGCCCCGGCCCAGTAGTTCCAGAACTCCCAGAGGAGCCCGCAGAAGAGGCCGGCGGCCAGCAGGGCGGCGACCCGGCCGCCCCGGCCCGCGGCCAGGCAGCGGACGAGGCCCGGGCCGCCGAGGGCGTCCACGGCCGCGTCGAGGACGAGGAAGGGCCCGACCCACACCAGGGGGTAGGCCCATCGGGGCTGGATGAGGGGCAGCGCGGCGGCGGCGACTCCCGCCAGGCCGGCGGCGAGGCGGCGCCGGGGCGTCCAGGCGAAGCGGGGGACCGCCAGGCGCCGGAAGGGGCGAAGGGTCTCGAACCAGCCGGCGGTCACCAGGACGGCCGGCAGCACCGTGGCGAAGGAGAGGACGTAGCCCGCCCAGCGGACCGGGCGGGCGGCCACGAGGCCCACGTAGCGCCAGTTGCCGAGGACCAGGTTGTAGGCCTCGAAAACGAGCCAGAAGGAGACGGACCAGAAGGCCAGGGCCGCCAGGCCCGCCGGGGTGGCCGTGGCCGGGGAGGCGCCCCGCCGGGCCTTGACCAGGCCGTCGGCCAGGGCGACGTAGGGCCACCAGACCAGGAGGTAGAAGAAATCCCGGGCCGGCCGGAGGCCGGCGGCCAGCGCCGCCTCCGCGAGGACGAGGACCATGGCCGCGGCCAGGGCGTAGCGGGGGATGGGCTGCCGTCTCATGCGCACTTGCGGCGCCCGGGGCCGCCGGGCGCCTGCCCCATTGTAGCCGAAAGGGCCCGGGGTGGTAATTCCCCGTCCCCCGGGGCATAGTAGTGTCCACGGGCGGCCGGTCCCGGCGGGGGCGGCCGCCCAGGAGGCGTGCATGGCCCAGCGGGAGCCCGGGGGACGTTTCTGGGAGCGGGAGGCCCTCTCCGGGCCCCTGGCGGTCCTCTTCGTCCTCATCCTGGTGTTCTTCTCGGCGGTGATGGTGGCCGTGGCCGTGGCCACCTACCGCATGTCCCTGGAGGGGTCGCTGAATTTTCTCCGCTCCCGGGCGGTGGGGATCGCCGTGAACCTCGAGCTGGCCTTGGAGCGCTCGGGCCTCCGGCGCGACTTCTTCCCGGACCTCGTGCGGTCCGAGGGGGCGGAGGACCTGGCCTTCCTCGCCCTCTACGACCGGGGCGGCCGCGTGGTGCTCCATTCCAACCCCAACCTGATCGGGCGCCGGGTGGTGGACCCGGGCCTGGTGACCGCCTTCGAACACCAGCAGCCCGTCACCCACCAGGAACGGCTGGGCACCGGGGAAGAGGTCTTCGTGCTGGACTTTCCCCTGCGGCTCCAGGGCCGGGCCGCCGGGCCGCCCCCGCCGCCCGGCGGGGCGCCCCTCTACTGCCTCCGGGTGGTGCTCCACCCGGCCCCCGCCCGGGCCATCGTCCGCCGCGCCACGGTCCAGGTGGCGGTGATCGGCCTCTCCCTGGTGGTCTTGTGGGTGCTCGGGTCCTTCTTCCTCTGGGCCTGGCGGCGGAACCTCCGGCTCCAGGGGCGGCTCCGGGAGCAGGAACGCCTGGCGGCCCTGGGCCGGATGGCCGCTGTCCTCGCCCACGAGATCCGGAATCCCTTGAGCACCATCAAGGGCTTCGCCCAGTACCACATGGAGGCCGGGGCCGAGGGAGGGCTCCGGGACGACCTCGGCCTCATCGTGGCCGAGGCCCGGCGCCTCGAGCGCCTCACCACCAACCTCCTCACCTACGCCCGCCCCGCCCGGCCGCAGCCCGCCGCGTGCGACATCGAGACCTGCTGCCGGGAGCTCCGGCGGGGGTTCGAGGGTGCCGGGGACGGCGAACGGCTCCAGGTGGAGTGCGGGGCGGGGCGCGTGGTGGTGGACCGCGAGATGCTCCAGCAGGTGGTGTGGAACCTGACGCGGAACGCCCTGGAGGCGGTGGAGGGCATGGAGGACGGCCGGGTCTGGGTCCGTTTCCGGCGCCGGGAGGGGGAGCTCGAGGTGGAGGTGGAGGACTCCGGGCCGGGACTGGCCCCCGAGGTCAAGGAGCGGCTCTTCGAGCCCTTCGTGACCACCAAGGCCAGGGGGAGCGGGCTGGGGCTCGCCATCGTGCGCCGGCTCACGGAGGCCATGGGCGGGGAGATCCGGGTGGAGGACCGGCCCGGGGGCGGCGCCCGGTTCCGGGTCCGGATCCCGGCGGCCGGGCCCGGGGAGGACGACGAGGAGGTCGGGCCGGCGTTCTTGGTGTAAGCTGGGAAGGATCCATGCGAACCGTGTACGTCTGCCAATCCTGCGGTCACACCTCCCCGAAGTGGCTCGGGCGTTGCCCCGGGTGCGAGGCGTGGCACTCCTTCGCGGAGGAGCGCGCGGAGCGGCCCGGCCGCGGGCGCTCCGCCGGCCCCGGGCCCCGGGCCGCCCCGCGGCCCCTGGCCGAGGTGGCCGCCTCCCGGGAGGGGCGGCTTGCCACCGGCATGGCCGAGATGGACCGCGTCCTCGGCGGCGGGCTCGTGGACGGGGCCCTGGTGTTGCTCGGGGGCGAGCCGGGGATCGGCAAATCCACCCTGCTCCTCCAGGTCCTCCGGAACCTCGCCGGGGCGGGCCGAACGGTCCTCTACGTGAGCGGGGAGGAGTCCGCCGCCCAGATCCGGCTCCGGGCGGAGCGGCTGGGGGAGATCCCGCCGGGGCTCTGGGTCGTGGCCGAGACCGATCTCGCCGCCGTGGAGGCGGCCGTCCGCGAGATGGGGCCCGCGGTCCTCGCCGTGGATTCCATCCAGACCGTGGCCGTCCCGGAGCTCGGGGCGGCGCCCGGGAGCGTCTCCCAGGTCCGGGAGGGCGCGGCCCGGCTCCTCCAGCTCGGCAAGGGCCTCGGGCTCCCGGTCTTCATCGTGGGGCACGTCACCAAGGACGGGGCCATCGCCGGGCCCCGGGTCCTGGAGCACCTGGTGGACACGGTGCTCTACTTCGAGGGAGACCGGAGCCATGCCTTCCGGCTGCTGCGGACGGTCAAGAACCGCTACGGGCCCACCCACGAGGTGGGGGTCTTCGAGATGGGCCCCGAGGGGCTCCGGGAGGTGCCGAATCCCTCGTCGGCCTTCATGGGGCGGCGGTCCGCGGCCGCGCCGGGCACGGTGGTGATCCCCTGCCTCGAGGGGAGCCGGCCCATCCTGGTGGAGGTCCAGGCCCTGGTGACGCCCTCGTACCTCGCCATGCCGCGGCGGACCGCCACCGGCGTGGACGGCAACCGCCTGGCCCTGCTGCTCGCCGTGATGGAGAAGCGCCTGGGCTTCCGGTTCCACGACCGGGACGTCTTCGTGAACGTGGCGGGGGGCCTTCGGATCACCGAGCCGGGGGCGGACCTCGGGGTGGCCGCGGCCCTGATCTCCAGCTACCGGGACCGGCCGCTGCCGCGCGGCCTCACGGTGCTGGGGGAGGTGGGGCTCACCGGCGAGATCCGGCCGGTGGCCCGGGCGGGGCTGCGGCTGGCGGAGGCGGCCCGCCTCGGGTTCCGGCGCTGCCTCATGCCGCCCCGCGCCGGGGCGGAAGCCGATCTCCCGGCGGGGATGGAGGTGGTGGCGGTGGACCGGCTGGAGGCGGCCCTGGACCTGCTCCTGGAGGACCCACGCCGGTCCGCCGTTTCTTGACGGCGGCGCGAGAATGGGCGGGTTGCCGCGTTGTTTCGGATCCCCCGTCGTTGCGGCGCATCCAGGCACGCCGCGTCCTTCGATCCCCTCGCACCTTGTCCTGGGCGACTTCTGCGCGCCATCCACTCGGAGAGACCTTTTTGTGATGGGCACGGCCATCTTTCTTGACAGCGGGGGGTTCCTGGCCTAAACTTTCCCGGCGCATCGACCAATTACCTCCGGGAGATCCGCGTCGGAAGGTGGGTGGCCCCCAGGGGCCGAGGGTGTCGTTTCCTCCTAGAGCCCATCGTCCGCCGCGCCCCGGATTCCCGGGGGCAGGGAAGGAGGAGACATGGCTGGAGACAAAGTCACCCACGTGACCGACGCCGATTTCGATACCCAGGTCTTGCAGTCCCCCACGCCCGTGCTCGTGGACTTCTGGGCCGCCTGGTGCGGTCCGTGCCGGGCCATCGCCCCCGTCATCGACGAGCTGGCGGAGGACTACGACGGCAGGGTGAAGGTGGCCAAGATGAACGTGGACGAGAACCCCTCGACCCCGGGCCGCTACGGAATCCGGGCCATCCCGACCCTCATCCTCTTCAAGGGCGGCCAGGTGGTGGAGCAGATCACCGGCGCCGTGGGCAAGGCCGCCATCGAGTCGGCCATCCAGAAGGCCCTGGGCTGAGGCCCCTCGGCCCCACGCCGGGTCCAGCTCACGGGCGGGCGCCCGCCGTCGGCGAGACGGCGGGCGCCCGCGTTTCGGCCTGCGGGGGGCGGGGCGGCCCGGTCCCCCGGCAGGCGGGAGGACGGTATGGACGTGGACCGAATCGGCCGCCTGGATCGGGTCCCGCGGCGGGCCGGGGCCCTCGCCGCCGTGGCCGCGGCGGTGCTGGTGTTGGCCGCCGGGTGCGGGGGCGCGGCCCCGGAGCGGAAGGTGGGGATCCGGGGCGAGGACGCCCAGCTCGTGGAGGCGGCCGATCTGGCCCGGCAGGCCATGGCCGTCTACCGGAAGGGGCAGTTCATCCAGGCCGAGGAACTCTTCCAGAAGCTCAAGGACCGGTTTCCCTTCACTCCCTATGCCTCGCTGGCGGAGCTCCGGCTGGCGGACTGCCGCTTCTACCAGGGCGGGCGCTACGAGGAGGCCATCACCCAGTACGAGGAGTTCGAGAAGCTCCACCCCGCCAACGAGGCGATCCCCTACGTGGTCTTCCAGATCGGGACCTCCTACTACCGGCTCATGGAGGCCCCGGACCGGGACCAGACCGCCACCCGGAAGATGATCGAGACCTACGAGCGGCTCCTCAAGCGCTTCCCGGACAGCCCCTACACCCTGGAGGCGCGGCGTCGCATCGCCGCCGGCCGGGAGCGCCTGGCCGAGCACGAACTCGTGGTGGCGCGCTGGTACCTCCGGGTGGGCAAGCGGGCCCAGGCCCGGTTCCGGCTCGAGGGGATCCTCCGGGACTACCCCGAGACCCGCACCGCCGCGACGGCCCGGCGCCTGATGGCGGGGCTGGTGGAGGCGGGAGACCCCGGCCCGTCCTAGCGCCTCTTCCGGCAGGCGCCCGGGGACCTCTCTCCCGGCGGGCGCCCTCGGCCGGGGCTCAACGCCTGTCCGCCCCCGTCTCGTCCCCCCTCCGGGGCGTGATGTCTTCGCCGGTGACGGCGTCGTACATCTCGAAGGTCCGTTGGTTCTCCCCCGGCCTACCAGAGGTGACACCGGACGGTGACCCCGGGGCCGGGGCGTCGGGCGGCGGGCTCGACCCGTCGGCAGACGTCCATGACCTCCGGGCACCGATCGTGGAAGGGGCATCCGGCGGGGACGGCCTCGAGCGGCGGCACCGTGCCCGGGATGGCCGGCAGGCGCCGGGTCCCCTCGGCGACGCCGTAGGGGACGGAGGCCAGGAGGCCCCGGGTGTAGGGGTGGCGTGGATGGGCGAAGAGGGCCTCCACCGGTGCCTCCTCGACGATGCGCCCCGCGTACATGATGAGCACCCGGTGGGCCACCTGGGCCACCACCCCCAGGTTGTGGGTGACGAGCAGGAGGCCGAGGCCCCGCTCTCGCTGGAGGCGGGCCAGGAGGTCGAGGATCTGGGCCTGGACGGTCACGTCCAGGGCGGTGGTGGGCTCGTCGGCGATGAGGAGGTCCGGGGCGCAGGCCAGGGCCATGGCGATCATGGCCCGCTGGCGGAGGCCGCCGGAGAGCTGGTGGGGATAGGCGTCGATGCGGCTCGCCGGTTCGGGCACCCCCACCTGCTCCAGGAGCTCCAGGGCCGCCCGGCGCGCCTCCGACGGCGGCGTTCCGAGGTGCACCTCGAGGACCTCGGCGATCTGGCGGCCCACGGTGAAGACCGGGTTCAGGGCGGTCATGGGTTCCTGGAAGACCATGGCGATCCGGCGGCCGCGGAGGCGCCGCATCTCCTCGGGGGGCAGGGTGGTCAGCTCCCGGCCGTCGAAGCGGATGGAACCGCCGGCGATCTCCAGGGGGGGGGAAGGCAGCAGCCGGAGCACCGCCAGGGCGGTGAGGGTCTTCCCGCAGCCGGACTCGCCCACGAGGCAGACGCTCTCGCCCCGGTCCACCGAAAGATCGAGGCCCCGCACCGCCGGCACGGGGCCCCTTTCCGTCTGCAGCCGGACGTGGAGGCCGTGGACGGCCAGCACGGCTCAGCCCTTCTTGTTCTTGATGAGCAGGGTATTGGGGTCGAGGACGATCCCGCCCTCCGCGGCGGCGCCCTCTGGCATCTTGGCGGCCTGGACCTCCACCTCCGGGCCCTTCGGGGTGAGCTGGAGGATCACCTCGAAGAAGTCCGCCACGTCGGCCAGGGGGGCGGCCAGGGCGGCCTCCCCGGGCTTGGCCGAGCGGTGGGCCCTGGCCGAGAACCAGGCGCGGAGTCCCTGCTCCCGGACGAAGATCTTCATCTCCGACAGGGGTTCCCGGACGGCCTCGTCGAAGGGGAGCCCGTCCACCAGGAGGACCTGGGGCTCGAAGAGACCCTGGGCCGTGAGGTCCGTCACCCGTTCCTCGAGTTTCGGCACGCTGAAGCCGTCCACGTTGAAGGTCATGATGAAGCGGTGGGGCAGGATGGATTCCCAGAGCTCCTCGGCCTGGGGCAGCTCGTACTGGTCGCGGATGTGGCGGAAGACCTCGTCGTACCAGAGGCAGACCTTCTTGACCGGCTGGTCGAGGCTGACGTGCAGCACGTCCTCGCCGCGGAGCAGGTGGTCGAGGGCGAGCTGAACCAGGAGGGCGGTCTTTCCGACCCCCGCCCGGGCCACCACCGCACCGAAGCCCCCCTCGGAGAGGACGTGGCCGGTCTCCCGGCCCATGAGCCGGAGGGGGTTTCGCAGGATCAGGTCTTTCTTCAGCATGATGAGGGACCTTTCTCTCAGGTAGACGACCTTTCGGCCCCGCCAGCCGGGGGGCCGGGGCCGGGATCGCGCGGGCTCGATGCCGCCGGTGTGCACGGGCCGCCCCCCGATCAGGCGGCGGCCTTCTTCTTTTCCGCCGCCTTCTTGATGAGCTCCTCGGCGATGTTCTTCGGTACCTGGCGATAGGTGGCGAATTCCATGGTGAACTGCGCCTTCCCCTGGGTGGCGGAGCGCAGGTCGGTGGAATAGCCGAACATCTCCGCCAGCGGCACCTCCGCCTCGATGACGCACATCTCGCCTTCGTCCTGGGTGCCGAGGATCATGCCCCGGCGCTGGTTGAGGGAGCCCATGACCGCCCCCTGGTACTCGGCCGGGGTCTCCACCGCCACCTTCATGATGGGTTCCAGGATGACGGGGTTGGCCTTGGCGTAGCCCTCCTTGAAGGCACCGCGGGCCGCGGCCTGGAAGGCCATGTCGGAGGAGTCCACGCTGTGGGCCTGGCCGTCGTTGATGACCACCTTGATCCCGGTGACCGGGACGCCGAGGAGGGTGCCCTTCTCCATGGCGCTGCGGAAGCCCTTCTCGCAGGAGCCGATGAACTCGGTGGGGATGGCCCCGCCGGTGATCTGGTTCTCGAAGACGAATTCCTCGTCGGCCACGGGCTCCATCCAGCCCGCCACGCGGCCGTACTGGCCGGCGCCGCCCGTCTGCTTCTTGTGGGTGTAGTTGAACTCGGCGCGGCGGGTGATGGTCTCGCGGTAGGCCACCTGGGGTTTGCCGGTGATGACCTCGGCATTGTACTCGCGGCGCATGCGCTCGATGTAGACCTCGAGGTGGAGCTCGCCCATTCCGGAGATGATGGTGTCGCCGGTCTCGTGGTTCACGTAGGTCCGGAAGGTGGGGTCCTCCTTGGTGAAGCGGGAGAGGGCCTTGGACATGTTGTCCTGGGCCTTGTTGTCCGCCGGCTTGATGGCCAGGGAGATCACCGGCTCGGGGACGTGCATGGAGGTCATGCTGTAGTGGACGTCCGGCGATGTGAAGGTGTCGCCCGAGGCGCAGTCGATGCCGAAGAGGGCGCCGATGTAGCCGGCGGGGATGGACTCGATGTCTTCCATCTGGTTCGAGTGCATGCGGACCACCCGGCCCACCTTCACCTTCCGCCCGGTCCGGGAATTCATGATGGTGTCGCCCTTGGCCAGGGTCCCCTGATAGACGCGGATGTAGGTGAGCTGCCCGTAGCGGCCCTCCTCCAGCTTGAAGGCCAGGGCCACCAGGGGTTTCCCGGGGTCGCTCTCCAGGGTCACGGGGGCCTCGTCCCGGTCCATGTCGAGGGCCACGTTCTCCACCTCGGAGGGGGCGGGGAGATAGTAGGTCACCGCGTCGAGGAGGGGTTGGACCCCCTTGTTCTTGTAGGCGGAGCCCATGAAGACGGGGGTGAGCTCTCGGGTGAGGGTCCCCCGGCGGATCGCCGCGCGCAGGAGGTCCTCCGGGACCTCGCCCTCCAGGGCGGCCTCCATGAGTTCGTCGGAGAACATGGAGGCGGCGTCGATGAGGGCCTCGCGCCGGGACTCGGCCTCGGCCCGGAGGTGGTCCGGGATCTCCTCGATGCGGACGTTTTCGCCGTTTTCGCCGTCGAAGTACACGGCCTTCATGGTGACGAGGTCCACGACGCCCTGGAGGTCGGCCTCGAGCCCGATGGGGACCTGCATGGCCACGGCGTTGTGGCCGAGCTTTTCGCGGAGCTGGTCCACGACCTTCATGGGGTTGGCGCCGCTCCGGTCGCACTTGTTGACGAAGGCGATGCAGGGGACCTTGTACCGGGCCATCTGCCGGTCCACGGTGATGGACTGGGACTGGACCCCGCCCACGGAGCAGAGCACCAGGATGCCGCCGTCGAGGACCCGGAGCGCCCGCTCCACTTCGATGGTGAAGTCCACGTGCCCCGGGGTGTCGATGATGTTGATCTCGTGGTCGTTCCAGTCGCAGTAGGTGGCGGCGGACGTGATGGTGATGCCGCGCTCCTTCTCGAGCTCCATGAAGTCCATGGTGGCGCCGACGCCGTCCTTGCCCTTGACGTCGTGGATGGCGTGGATGCGCCGGGTGTAGTAGAGGATGCGCTCGGTGAGGGTGGTCTTCCCCGCGTCGATGTGGGCGCTGATGCCGATGTTCCTGACCTTGTTCGGATCCTTCTTCATGTCACTGTACCTCGTCGTGGAATGCCCGGGCCCGCCGGCCGGCCGCCGGGACGCCGAGACCCTGCCGGCGCCGCCGGGAACGGGATCCCGCGTCGGCGCCGCCGGTTCCCGCGACGCTTGGCTGGCCGGGGTTCGACTCCTGGGAGGGTGGGCCGGGCGTGCTGCTCCTCAAATGGAAAAGAATACGAATAAATAAAGGCTCTGCCGCGAAAAGTCAAGGGCCGGCGGCCCGGCGGCGGTCGCCGGGCCGCAGCCGCCTCAGGGACAGCGGAGATCGGCGGGGGCGGACAGGCCGCGGGCCGCCAAGTAGTCGCGGATGCCGCGGATCACCTCCACGGCGGTGCCGGGGCGGACGAGGGTGGCGGTCCCCACCTGGACCGCGGCGGCCCCGGCCACCAGGAATTCCAGGGCGTCCCGGGCCGAGGCGATGCCCCCGATGCCGATCACCGGGATGCCCACGGCCCGCGAGACCTGCCAGACCATGCGGAGCGCCACGGGTTTCACCGCCGGGCCGGAGAGCCCCCCGAAGACCGTGGACAGCGCCGGGCGCCGCGCCTCGAGGTCCACGGCCATGCCGAGGAGGGTGTTGATGAGGGAGACGGCGTCGGCCCCGGCGGCCTCCACCGCCCGGGCGATCTCGGTGACATCCGTGACGTTGGGGGAGAGCTTCACGATCACCGGCAGCCGGGTGACCCGCCGCACGGCCCGGGTCACGGCGGCGGCGGCGGCCGGGTCGGTGCCGAAGGCGGCGCCGCCGGCCTTGACGTTGGGGCACGAGATGTTGACCTCCACGGCGTCCACGCCCCCGGCGCCGTCGAGCCGCTCGGCGAGGGCGGCGTAGTCCTCGGGCCGGGAGCCGAGGATGTTCACGATGACCCGGGCCCGGAACCGACGCAGCCGGGGCAGCTTCTCGTCCAGGAAGGCCTGGAGCCCCACGTTTTCGAGGCCGATGGCGTTCAAGAGCCCGCAGGGCGTCTCCACGGTCCTCGGCGGGGGGTTGCCGGGCATGGGCTCGAGGGAGATGCCCTTGGCCACGATGCCCCCCACGGCGTCGAGATCGACGAGGTCGGCGAGCTCCGCCCCGTAGCCGCAGGTCCCGGAGGCGAGGAGGACGGGGTTTTCGAGGCGGAGGGGGCCGATCTCCACGGCGAGGTTCGGGGTCTTCATGGCGGCGGCGCCTCCCACGAGACGGCCTCGGCGTCGAAGACGGGGCCCTCACGGCAGACGTGGTGGTAGCCCTCCCCGGAAGGGCGGGGCACGGCGCAGCCCAGGCAGAGGCCCACGCCGCAGGCCATCCGGGTCTCGAGGGAGACCTGGAGCGGCAGCCGTTTTGCCGCGGCGGCCTCCCGGACGGCCCGGAGCATGGGCCAGGGACCGCAGGCGAAGAGCGCCGGGCCGTCCCCGCCGGCCGCCTCCTCCAGCAGGCCCTCGAGGATCCCCGTGACGAGCCCCTTCTCGCCGAGGCTTCCGTCCTCTGTGGCCACGAGGAGGCGGTGGCCCGCGGCCTCGAACCGGTCGAGGCCGGGGAGTTCCGCCGCGGTCCTGGCCCCGAGGACCACGGCGTGCCCATGCCCGGCCGGCAGCCGTTCGGCCAGGAAGAGGAGCGGGGCGATCCCCATGCCGCCGCCCACCAGCACCGCCGGGCCGGCGCCCGGGGTGAAGCCCCGGCCCAGGGGGCCGAGCACCCGGACGAGGTCCCCGGGCCGGCGGGCGGCCAGGAGCGCGGTCCCACGGCCCACCACCCGGTAGAGGAAGACCACCCGGCCGCCGTCCGCCACCCGGTGGATGGAGAGGGGACGGCGGAGGAGCGGGTCCCGGGCGTCGGCCGCGGCCGGGGCGAGCATGCAGAACTGCCCGGGCCGGGCGGCCGCCGCGACCCCGGGGGCCTCCACCGTCAGCTCGTGGATCCCGGGGGCCACGGGCCGGTGGTCGAGGACCGGGGCGTCGAGATCGAACCGCGCGGGCGCCGCCACCGTCATCCTCCCAGGGCGAGGTCCAGGGCCGTGGCCGCGAAGAGGACCAGGCTGATGGCCCCGTTGGCGGTGAAGAAGGCCATGTCCATCCGGGAGAGGTCGTCCGGCCGGACCACGCTGTGCTGGAGGATCATGAGGGCCGCGGTCACGGCGAGGCCGGCGGCATAGATCCACCCGAGGCCCGCCAGCCGCCCCACGGCGATGAAGGCCGCCAGGGCCACGACGTGGAAGGCCCGCGCCAACCGGAAGGCCGCCGGGACGCCCAGCCGGGCGGGTATGGAGTGGAGCCCGGCCGCCCGGTCGAAGGCCACGTCGAGGCAGGCGTAGAGGATGTCGAAACCGGCCACCCAGAAGAGGACCCCGGCGGCGAGGACCAGGGGCGTGAGGGAGACGGCGCCCCGGACGGCGATCCAGCCGGCGGCCGGGGCGATCCCCAGGGCCAGCCCGAGAAAGAGGTGGCACAGCGCGGTGAAGCGCTTGGTGTACGAATAGAGGAGGATGACCGCCAGCACCGGGGGCGAGAGGGCCAGCGCCAGGGGGTTGAGCCGCCAGGCGGCCACGAAGAAGAGGGCGGCGGAGGCCGCGATGAGCCCCCAGGTCTCGGCGGGCCGGACCTCCCCCCGGGGCAGGGCCCGGTCCCGGGTCCGGGGGTTTCTGGCGTCGAAGGGGAGGTCCACCAGCCGGTTGAAGGCCATGGCGCAGGTCCGTGCCCCCACCATGGCGGCGAGGATCCAGGCGGCGGTGGCCGCGTCCGGCGGCCCCCCGGCGGCGAGGAAGGCCCCGAGGTAGGCGAAGGGGAGCGCAAAGAGCGTGTGCTCGAACTTGATCATGTCGAGCAGCACGCGGAGCTTGTAGAATGGCCCCCGGGCCGCCCGGGGGGCGGGGCCGGGGTCTCGGGGGGAGGTGTCGGGGGCCGGTGGCTTCATCTCGGGTCGGCGTCGTCGGGCTCCGCCCCGTTCCAGTGCCGGAGGCCGGGGACGGGGATGCCCAGGAAGGCGGCGAGCCGCCGCGCGAACTGGTCCACAAGGTCGTCGAGGTCCGCCGGCCGGAGGTAGAAGGCCGGCATGGCCGGCCAGATGACGGCGCCCGCCTCGGCGGCCGCCAGCATATTTCGCAGGTGGACCCGGTTCAAGGGGGCCTCCCTGGGGACGAGCACCAGGGGCCGCCGTTCCTTGAGCATGCAGTCCGCCGCCCGGTGGACGAGGTTCCGGGAGAGCCCGTTGGCCACCGCCGCCAGGGTCCCCATGGTGCAGGGGAGGATCACCATCCCCCGCCAGGGGGTGGAGCCGCTGGCGGGGGGGGCGGCGAGGTCCCCGGCGGAATGGACGGCCGCCGCGAGGCGGGCGAGGTCCTCCGGCCGCCGCCCCGTCTCGATCTCGAGGACGCGGGCCCCCGCCTCGGAGACCACGAGGTGGACCTCGACCTCCGCCGCTTCCAGGATCTCGAGGAACCGAACGGCGTAGGGGGCGCCGCTGGCCCCGGTGACGGCGACGAGGAGAGGGGCGGCGGGCGCGCTTCCTGGGGGGGATTCGTGGACGGACATCGGCGGTCTCCAGCGGCGTTACCGGCCGGCGAGCTCCAGGCGCCGGCAGAGGGCGGCGGCCCGGCGGGCGGCGGCCGGGTCGGGGCGCATGGGCCGGGCGGCGCCCCGGGTGGCGTCCAGGCCCAGCCTGCCCCCATAGTGGGGGAGGGAAGGGGCGGGGTCAAGGTCGGGGTCCGGGACGACGAGGTCCCGCTCCGGGTCGAGGTCCGCCCCGAGGCGCCAGAGGACCTGGGAGGGATCCCGGAGGTCCACCTCCTCGTCGAAGGCGGCGATGAGCTTGAAGCCGCCGAGGAAGGGGGCGGAGAAGAGGGACCGGAGGACGTCCCGGCCATGGCCGCGGGCCACCCGGACCAGGGCGATGTGGCCGAAGAGGCCCTCCTCGGGCAGGTGGACGTCGAGGAGGCCGGGGTACCGGCGCCGCCACCAGGGGAGGAAGAGCCGCTCCGTGGCCCGGACGAACCAGCGGTCTTCCTGGGGGGGCGGCCCCACCTGGGTGGCGGGGAGGACGGCCCGATCCCGGCGGGTCACGGCCGTGACCCGGATCACCGGGGCGGAGACCGCCGGGGCGTAGCGGCCGGTGTGGTTGCCCGCGGGCCCCACCGGGCGCCGCTCGCCGGGCTGGATCCGGCCCTCCACCACGATCTCGGCCCCGGCGGGCACGGCGACGTCCACCGTCCGGCCCGGCACCACGGCCACCGGCGCGCCCTGGAGGAAGCCCGCCAGGGAGAGCTCGTCCAGGCCGGGCGGGAGCGGGACCGTGGCGGCGTAGGTGAGGGCCGTGGCGGGGCCGAGGGCCACGGCCACGTCCAGGGGGCGGCCCCCGGCCTCGGCGGCCCGGACGTGGGCGGCGGCCCCGGAGGCGGGGTGGCACCCGAGGCCCGCCGTCCGGGCGTCGAAGACCTGGACCCGGTACATCCCGGCGTTCACCTCGCCGGTCTCGGGGTGGCGGGTGAGGACCACGGGTAGGGTGAGGAAGGGGCCGCCGTCCCCGGGCCAGGCCAGGGGGACGGGGAGCTCCCCGAGGTCCGCCGCCCGGCCGTCCCGGACCACCTCCCGGCAGGGGGCCGCCGCCTCGTCCACCTCCGTCACCAGCGACCGGCGGGCCGCCGGGTCGAGGTCGAGGAACCGGAGGAAGCGGTCCCCGAGGTCTCCCAGGTCCGAAACACCCAGGGCGGCCGCCATGCGCCGGGCGGTCCCGAAGAGATTGGTGGCCACGGGGATGTCGAAGTCCCCCGGGCGCTCGAAGAGCAGGGCGGGCCCGCCGGCCGCGGCCACCCGCCGGGTGACCTCCCCGATCTCGAGACGGGGGGAGACCCGGTCCGGGATCCGCACCAATTCGCCCTCCACTTCGAGGGCCGACAGGAAGTCCCGGAGTTCCACGCCGCCGCCCTCAGGCCGGGCCGAGGGGATCCTCGGCGAGGCGCCCCGCCCGGCCGTCGGCGATGGCCTGCCGCGCCAGGGTGTCGGCCCGCTCGTTGTCGGCATGGCCCCGGTGGCCGCGGACCCAGCGCCATTCCACCCGGTGGCGCCGGCAGAGGGCGTCCAGCCGTTCCCACAGGTCCCGGTTCTTGACCGGGTGCCCGGCGGCGGTCCGCCAGCCGCGGCGCTTCCAGGCCGGCAGCCACTGGGTGATGCCCTGGCGGAGATACTGAGAATCGGTGGTGATCACCACGGTGCAGGGGCGCTTCAGGGCCTCCAGGGCCCGGATGGCGGCCAGCATCTCCATCCGGTTGTTGGTGGTGCGGGCCGACCAGCCGGCCAGTTCCTTCTCCGCCGCGCCGGAACGCAGGATGGCGGCGAAGCCCCCGGGGCCGGGGTTCCCGGAGCAGGCCCCGTCCGTGAAGACCCGGACGACGTCGCCGCCCGCGGGCCGATTCACCGGCCCTCCTTCCAGGCCGTGGTCAGGGTGACCACCCCCAGGGTGAGGGGGCGGCAGCGGACGTCCCGGAAGCCCGCCGCCTCCATGAGGGCGGCGAGTTCCGCGGGCGACGCGAAGGCCTCGATGGAATCGGCCAGGTAGCGGTAGGCCTCGGCGTCGCCGGAGATCGCCCCCGCCACGGCCGGCAGCACGCGGTGGAGGTAGAAGCGGTAGAGGGGGGCGAAGGCGGGGTTTTCGGGCCGGGAGAACTCCAGGATGACCGCCTTGCCGCCGGGGACGAGCACCCGGTGCATCTCGGCCAGGCCCCGGCGCAGGTCGGCGAGGTTGCGGACCCCGAAGGCCACCGTGACCGCCGCGACGCTGGCGTCGGCCAGCGGCAGCCGCTCCCCGTCGCCGCAGGCCGGGTGGATCCGCGCCCCTTCCGGCCGTCGCCGCATCCGGGCCGTCCCCTCACGCAGCATGTCCAGGCAGAAGTCCACCGCCGCCACCGGGCCGGCCCCGGCCCGGACGATGGCGGCCGAGAGGGGGAGGGTCCCGGCGCAGAGGTCCAGGACCGGCCCGGGCGGGGCGCCGGCCGCCTCCAGGGCCGCCGCGCGCCGCCACCGCCGGTCGATGCCCAGGCTGAGGAGGGTGTTCAGGAGGTCGTAGCGGCCGGTGACGGCGGCGAACTTGCGACGGACGAAGGAGCGCTTTTCGGGGCCGGCGGGGACGTCCACGGGTCAGGAGGCGAGGGACCGGACGGCCGGCGGGGCCTCGGCGGCATCGTCCCCCGGCAGCGGGAGGAGTTCGAGGGCGGGGACCTCGGGGAGGGCGCCCAGGGCGTGGAGCCGCCGGAAGAAGTGACGGAGCCCGCGGCGCTTGGCCGCGTCGAGGTCCAGCTCGATGCCCCGGAGGTAGTCGAGGCAGGCCTCCGGGCTCATGGGGATGCGGGGCGCCACGGCCCGGCTGATGCGGCCGAGGGCGGCCCGCCCCGCCCTGAGACAGCTCCGGAGCCTCCGGTAGAGGGCCCGGACGGCCTCCGGGTCGCGCCGCCAGGCCTCCTTCCGGACCGCCCACACGGCGAAGACGAACGGGAGCCCCGTCCGGCGTCGCCAGATGTCGGCCAGGTCCAGGCGGATCCATGGATCCGGGTCGGCGGCGAGCCGCAGGGCCTCGTCGCCGATGGCCAGGTAGGCCCCCATGCTCGGATCCCGGAGGTGGGGCGGGGGCAGTTCCCCGGTGACGTAGCGCGGGCGGAGGCCGAGGATGTCCTCGAGCAGGATCCGGAGCAGGTGCACCGAGGTGGCGGAATGGGGTGTCAGGCGGATGGTCCGGCCGTCGAGTTCCTCCACGGGGACGCGGCTGTAGAGGATGACGCTGCCCACCGGCCCCGTGGCGCTGATGCCGAGGTCCGGGAAGATGGCGGTCCTGGCGTGGAGTTGGGCGTAGGCGAAGGCCGAGACCAGCCCCACGTCCAGCCGGCCCTCGGCCAGGAGGCGGTTGAGGCGGGTGGGCGGGGCCTCCGTCACCTCGAAGCGGGGGTCTTCGCCCATCTCCTTCCAGGGGAGGTAGATGGGGGCGGTGTTGATGAAGTTCACCATGCCGACCCGGAGCCGGGGGCGGCGCGGCGCGGGCGTCGTCTTCACGGGGTGTCCTCGATCCAGTAGCAGACCGCCTTGTCCTGGGCGGACGCATGGATCACGAATTCTAACACATCCGAGGGCCGGCCGGGAGCCGGGCCGACGGCCAGGAAGGCGGCGACCCGACCCCGGCTCAGGGTGCCGAGCTCGCGCTGGAGGGCGAGCGCCCGGGCGCCGCCTCGGGTGGCGGCCTCGATGACCGCCCCCGGCGGAAGGCCCGGCGCCAGGCGGGCGAGGCTGGCCATCTCGGCGAAGACCGAGAGGTTGTCGTTGCTGGCCAGGCTGTCGGTGCCGAGCGCCAGGGGGACGCCGGCCGCGTGGAGGCGCTCGGCCGGGGGCGGGCCCACCCCGAGAAAGACGTTGCTTCTCGGGCAGAGGCAGGCGGCGGCGCCGCTTTCGGCCAAGAGCGCCTCGTCGCCGGGTTCCAGGTGGACGCAGTGGATGCACAGGGTCCCGGGGTCCAGGAGGCCCAGGCGGTGGAGCGCCGCCACGGGCGAGCACCCCGCCGGGCGAAACCCCGGGGGAATGTGGCCGCGCTCCTCGAGGAATTCCCTTATGGGACCGGTCCCGTCGCGGAGGAAGGCCACCTCCTCCGGCGATTCCGCCACGTGGACGGCGAAGGGGAGGCCGTGGTCGCGGTCCCATGCCTTGATGGCCCGGAGGAGGTCCGGGGCCACCGAGTAGGGGGCGTGGGCCGACAGCGCCACCCGGAACTTGCCGCCCGGAGGGTCGGGAGTCTCGGCATGAAGCTCCCCTGGATCCTGGCTGTCGCCCCCGGGGGCGATCACCTCCCGGAAGAAGACGCCGTGGAGCGGCCAGGCCTCCGGGTCCTTGGCGGCCAGGCGGGGGACGAGGGGGGTGTTGCCCACGTCGCCCACGGCGAGGACGCCGTTGATGGCCATGTCCAGGGCGGCCTCCTCGGCGGCGGGTTCCCATTCCGCCGGGTCGGCCTGCTCCCGGGCCGCCACCAGGGCCCGGACCCAGGCGGCGAAGCTCCCGGCCGGCGCGAGCCGCCCCCGGAGGGCGGAGAGCTCGAGGTGGCAGTGGGCGTTGACCATGGCGGGCATGAAGACCACGTCGCCGTGGTCGTGGGTCTCGGCGTGGTAGCGGGTGCGAAGCTCCCGGGCCGGGCCCACGTCCACGATCCGCCCGCCGAAGGTGGCCACGGCGCCGCCCTCCAGGGGCGGGGAGGCCACGGGGACCACCCAGCGGGCCAGGTGGAGGCGCAGGGCCTCGGGCTCGGCCGCCTCCGCCGCGCCGCCGGGGCGGTATCGGTTCGGGACGGGTTTCACGGGGCCGGGCGCCGGGCGGACCCGGCGGCGATGCAGGACGGGTGGCAGGGCATGCCGGGGGGCGGGGCTAGCGGCCGACCGGCCGGTAGTCCATGGTCCGCTGCCGCGGGGTGAAGCCGGCCTCCCGGATGAGGCGGCGGATCTCGTCTTCCGCCAGGCGGTGGCTGACGCCGGCGGCCGCCACGACGTTTTCCTCGATCATGGTGCTGCCGAAGTCGTTGGCGCCGAAGAAGAGGGCGATCTGGGCCACCTTCGGGCCCTGGGTCACCCAGGAGGCCTGGATGTTGGCGAAGTTGTCGAGCACCAGGCGCGAGACCGCCAGGGTCCGGAGGTAGTCGTGCCCGGTGGCCGGGGGGAGGTCCTTCAGGGCGGTGTTGCCGGGCTGGAACGGCCAGCAGATGAAGGCGGTGAAGCCCCCGGTCCGGTCCTGGAGGTCCCGGAGCCGGAGGAGGTGCTCGATCCGCTCCGCCGGGGTCTCCACGTGGCCGAACATCATGGTGGCCGTGGTCCGGAGCCCCAGCCCGTGGGCCGTCTCCATCACCGCGAGCCACTGGTCCGCCGTGGCCTTTCGCGGCGAGATCTCGCGCCGCACCCGGTCCACCAGGATCTCGGCCCCGCCGCCGGGGATGGACTTGAGGCCGGCGGCCACGAGCCGCCGGAGGACCTCCTCCACCGTGAGGCCGCTGCGGTCCGCGAAGTAGACGATCTCCGGCGGCGAGAAGGCGTGGCAGTGGACCCCGAACCAGCCGTTGATGTAGTCCAGCATCTCCTCGTAGAACTCCAGGGGGAGGTCCGGGTTGAGCCCGCCCTGGAGGAGGACCTGGGTGCCGCCGAGCTTCAGGGTCTCCTCGACCTTTCGGCCCAGCTCCTCCCGGGAGAGGACGTAGGCCTCGGGGTGGCCCGGCGGCCGGAAGTAGGCGCAGAACCGGCAGCCCGAGACGCAGACGTTGGTGTAGTTGATGTTCCGGTCGATGACGTAGGTCACCACGGGCTCGGGGTGGCGCTGGCGGCGGACCTCGTCGGCCAGCTGCCCGAGGAGCAGGAGGTCCGCCTCCTCGAGGAGGACCAGGGCCTCTTCGCCCGAGAGGCGCTTTCCGGCCCGGACCTTTTCCACCAGGGTATCCATCACGCCACCCGCTCGTAGAGGGTGTCCCGCTCCACCGGTTCCCGGCCGGCGGCCCGGATGAGGCGCTCCATCTCGGTGCGGGCCATGGCCTGCTCGGTCTCCGCGCCGGCCATGTGGGTGATCCGCTCCTCGAGGACCGTGCCGTCGAGGTCGTCGGCGCCGAAGGAGAGGGCGATCTGGGCCACCTTGGGCCCGAGCATCACCCAGTAGGCCTTGATGTGGGGGATGTTGTCCAGGACGAGGCGCGCCACGGCGATGTTGCGCAGGTCCTCCACGCCCCCCGTCCGGGAGAGGTCGGCGAGGTCGGTGTTCTTCGGGTGGAAGGCCAGGGGGATGAAGCACAGGAAGCCGCCGGTCTCGTCCTGGGCCTCGCGGAGGGCGAGGAGGTGCTCGATGCGCTCGCGGACGGTCTCGATGTGGCCGTAGAGCATGGTGGCGTTGCTCTTGAGGCCCAGCCGGTGGGCCGCCTTGGCCACGGCGATCCAGTCTTTTCCGGGGAGCTTGTCCGGGCAGAGCCGCTCGCGGACCCGGGGGCTGAAGACCTCGGCCCCGCCGCCGGGGATGGAGCCGAGCCCGGCCGCCTTGAGGTCTTCGAGGACCGCCTCGATGGATTTCCCGGCGAGGTCCGCCATGTGGGCGATCTCCACGCAGGTGAAGGCCTGGATGTGGACCCCGGGGCGTTCGGCCTTCACGGTCCGGAGCAGGTCGAGGTAGTAATCGTAGGGGAGGTCCGGGTGGCAGCCGCCCACGATGTGGATCTCTCGGACCGGCTCGTCCCTGCGTTCCCGGACCTTGGCCGCGATCTCGTCGAGGTCCATCTGGTAGGCCGCCGGGTCGTCCTTGGGCTTCCCGAAGGCGCAGAAGCGGCAGAGGTTGACGCAGACGTTGGAGTAGTTGATGTGCTGGTTGTAGATGTAGTAGGCGGCGTCGCCGTTCAGCCGCTCGCGGACGATGTTGGCGAGAAAGCCCAAGAGCGGCAGGTGCGGCGTGGCGTAGAGCCGCTCGGCATCGCCGGCGTCGAGCCGGGCGCCCGCCTGGACCTTTTCATAGATGCCGAAGAGATCGGCCTTTTTGAGTGCCTGCAGCATGTGCGCCCGGGGCCCGCTTCCTTCCCCCGGCCGTCGGTTCCGGCCGGCTTCCGGGCTCATGGGTAACAGAGAAGGGGGACGGCCGCAACCGGCGCAGGGCGCATCAGGGGGCGTTCTTGGCCTTCTTGTGTCGGTACATGAGTTCGTCGGCCCGGGCCAGCATCTCGGTGATGGTGCAGTCGTCCTCCATGGTGCAGGCCGCCCGCCCGATGCTGACGGAGAGCCGCCGGTCGGCCTCGACCCCGGCGTTGTAGGCCTCGATGGCCTTCAGGATCCTCTTCTCCAGGGCCTTGCCGGCGTCTTTCCCCGAGACCTGGGCGAGGACGGCGAACTCGTCGCCGCCGACCCGGGCCACCACGTCCGGCTCGCGCACCACCTTCCGGAGGAGGGTGCCGAGGGCGGCCAGCGCCTGGTCCCCCGCCTCGTGGCCCATCCGGTCGTTGATGGCCTTCAGGTTGTCCATGTCCACGAAGAGGAGTTCGAGCACCGCCCCCGCCCGCCGCGCCGTCTTGAAGACCTGGGCCGCCAGGGTGAAGAAGCCCCGGCGGTTGTTGCAGCCCGTGAGCTCGTCGGTGAGGGTGAGGGACCTGAGCTCCATGCGGAGCCGGTAGCGTTCCCGGGCGTAGCGGAGCGAGCGGACGATGAGGGCCGGGTCGGCCTGGCCCTTGAAGAGGTAGTCCTCGGCGCCGCGGCGGACCGCCTCCAGGGCGAGCTGCTCGTCTTCCACCGCCGAGATGATCACCACGGGGGTGTCCGCCGCCCGGGCCTGGACCCGGTCGAGGACCTCGAGGCCCCGGCCGTCGGGGAGGTTGAGGTCCAGGAGGACTATGTCGCAGCCCATGCGGTCGAGGTAGCCTTCGGCCTTGCGCAGGGTGTCCACGTGGTGCACGTCGAACTCGTGGGTGGCCTTCGCCGCCAGGATCTCCTGGATGAGGGCGGCGTCGGTGGGGTTGTCCTCCACGAGGAGGATGCACACCGGCTCGGGCGGGTTCGGGTCGCCTTGGGGGTTCATCTCTTTGTCCCCTTGGATTTTTCCCGGCGGGGCGGCAAGATCCCCGCCATGATCCATGCTAGGATACCATGAGCAGGCGGCGCGGGGAATCTCCCGGATCCGTGGCGGCGTTGCGACGCATTGGGGCGTGTTGTCTGGAACTCGAGGCCGTGGGCGAAGCATGATCCTCACATGGCGGCCCCGCCGCCCTTCGGGCGCCCGATGACGGGCCATCTGCCCGAGTTGGCAACTCTATACGCAACGTTGCCGCCTTGCACCTGGCTCGTCCTTGAACGCCCACGGATCCAGGCATCTTGCAAGACGCGGCGCCGCCGGGAGGTGCCTCCATGTGGCGATGGCTCGACGACGTCCCGTTTTCCTTGCTGGCCGCGGTGGCGGTGTTCATGGCGCTGGCGCCCTTTCACCCCGAGCCGCACCTCTGGCAGAAGCTGAAGATGCTCTTTTCCGGGACGCTCCGGCGGCCGCTGGACGTCTTCGACCTCTTCTGGCACGCCCTGCCCTTGGTGCTGCTGGGAATCAAGGCGGCCCGGGCTCTTGGCCGGGGCTGAAGCAGCGGTCTCATCAGCGGTAGTGGCGCCGGATCTCCGAGGCGTAACGCATCCCCACGGCGTGGGCGTTGCGGCGGAGCCACTCGTCGAAGCGCGTGGGGCAGCGGGGCGGCTCGCGTGAGACGAGGAGGCCCTCCTTGAGGCCCGTGAGCTCGTCCGGGGTGAGGACCACGTCGCCCAGAAGCCACCCGGCCGCCCGGGCCACGGCCAGCACCACCCGGTCCGGGAGGTGAAGGATGGGGGTCCGGAGCCCGAGGACCTCCCGGATCCGCCGGACGAGGCCCTCGTAGGTGAAGGTCTCCGGGCCGGCGGCGTCCACGGTGCAGTCACGGGTGTCTCGGCCCAGCTCCACCATGAGGGCGGCGAGGTCGTCCACGTGGACCGGCTGGATGCCGTAGGCGCCGTCCCCCGCCACCCCGAAGACGGGCAGCCGCCGAAGGAGGTAGGCGATGTTGTTGATGAGGATGTCGCCCGGCCCGAAGAGCACCGTGGGGCGGACCACGGCATGGGAGACGCCGAGCCCGGCCAGGTCCGCCTCGAGCTCCGCCTTTCCGCGGTAGTAGGGGAGGTCCGGGTCCGTCTCCGGGTTGGCGATGCTCACGTGGACGATCCGCTCCACCCCGGCCTCCAGGGCGGCCCGGAAGAGGGCCCGGGTGTTGCGGACGGCGGCCGCGAAGGTGGCCGATCCCCGCTCGAACCGGATCCAGTAGGTGTTGTAGAGGACGCGGGTGCCGGCCAGCGAGGCGGCCATGGCCGCCGGGTCGTCGAACCGGTATGGGTGGACGGCCACGCGGCCGCCGAAGGGGTCCGGCCGGTCCGGGTGCCCGGTGAGGGTGTGGACCTCGTGGCCCGCCTCGAGCAGCCGGCGGGCCAGGAACCGGCCCGTGAAGCCGAAGGCCCCGGTGACGGTATGCCGCTCGGCGCGCGTCACGGCCGAGGTGCCCCGCCCCCGGCGACGACCGGCCAGGCGGCCAGGTCGTGACCCGAGGGCTTTTGGAAGACCCGCAGGCCGAACTCCGGCAGCGCCGCCAGCAGGTGGTCGAAGATGTCGGACTGGATGGCCTCGTAGGCCGCCCACGCCGTGGTGTCGGTGAAGGCGTAGACCTGGAGTGGGAGTCCCTCCGGGGTCGGGGCGAGCTGGCGCACGAGGAGGGTCATGTCCTGCCGGATGCGGGGGTGGTGGCGGAGGTAGGCCTCCACGTAGGCACGGAAGGTGCCGAGGTTGGTCATCCGGCGGCCGTTGACCGGGACGGAGGCGTCCACGCCGCGGGCCGCGTTGTAGGTCGCCAGTTCCGCCTCCTTCCGGGCGATGTAGTCCGCCAGGATCTGGATCCGGCGCAGGCGTTCCAGGAGGTCCGGGTCGCAGAACCGGACGCTGGTCTGGTCCAGGTAGAGGGCCCGGGCGATGCGCCGGCCGCCGGCCTCCTGCATGCCCCGCCAGTTCCGGAAGGATTCCTCGATGAGCTTGTAGGTGGGGATGGTGGTGATGGTCTTGTCCCAGTTCTGGACCTTCACGGTGTGGAGGGCCATCTCCACCACGTCGCCGTCGGCGTGGTACTTGGGCATCTCGATCCAATCCCCCACCCGGACCATGTCGTTGGAGGCGATCTCGAGGCTGGCCACCAGGGAGAGGATGGTGTCTCGGAAGACGAAGAGCAGGACGGCGGTGAGCGCACCCACCCCGCTCAGGAAGACCCACGGGGAGCGCCCGAGGAGGAGGGAGACCGTGCAAACGCCGCCCACCACCCACAGGAAGATCTTGAGGACCTGGATGTAGCCCTTCACGGGCCGGCGCTGCGAGACGGGGTAGGTCCGGTAGATGTCGTCGGCGGCGGACAGGAGCCGCTCGAGGAGGACCAGCAGCACCAGGAAGGCATAGGCGCCGAGGACCCGGTCCGCCGGTTCCTGGACGGCGGGGAAGCGGTGGCGCCCCAGGTGGAGGACGAGGGCCGGGGCGATCCAGGCCAGCGGTTCGAAGACCCTGCGGGCGGCGAGGGCGTCGTCCCAGGTGGTCCGGGTGCGGCGGACCGCGGCGTGGAGGGGGCGGAGCAGAAACCGGCGGGTGGCGGCGAAGGCGGCGGCCGCGGCGGCGACGAGACCCGCGGCGGCGATCCAGTCCCGGGCGTAGGCCTCGTCGAGGAGTGCTGTCAGTTGGGGGACCAGTTCCATGGGCGTCGGGCCTCGGCTCCGTCTCCGGATCTCTAGCACGGCTTCGGGCCGGTGCCAAGGCCGGGGGCGCGGGGGGTCACCCGGCTCTGCTCCCCGAGAGGGCCTCGTAGCCCGCCACCACGTCGAGGAGCTCCCCGGTGATGGCCTCCTGCCGCTCGCGGTTGTACCGGGTGCGGAGTTCCTGGAGCCGGTCGGAGATGTTGCGTTCCGCGGCCTGCATGGCGAGCATCCGCGCCCCGTGTTCCCCGGCCAGGGATTCGGCGGTGGTTCGGAAGAGCACCGCGAAGAGGTATTCCCGCACCAGTGCCGGGAAGAGGCGTGCGGGCGACAGGGAGAAGGCGGGGCGGGAGCGCGAGGGCCAGGGGCGCCCGGCCAGGTGGGCGAACCGGTCGGGGTCCACCGGGAGGAGGCGGGTCCGGCGGGGCCGGGGCAGGGGATGGCCGGCCGGGCGGGCGTTGTGGAAGAGGAGGACGGTGAGGTCCGGGTCCGCCGCCATCCAGGCGTCGATTTCGAGGAGGAGGTCCTGGACGGTCCCGGTGATGGCCTCCGCCGAGGCGGGGAGCGATCGGGTCTTCTCCGGCTCGAGGCCCAGGGCGGCCAGGTGTCCTCCCGCCCGGTAGCCCACGGCCATGAGGCGGAGCCCGGCGCCCCCGGCGGCCGGCCGGAGGTGCTCGGCGGCGAAGAGGGCGACGTCCTCGTTGAAGCGGCCGCAGAGGCCGTGGTCCGAGCCGAAGACCACGGCACCGAGGCGTCCTCCGCCGGGGCGGCGGCGTCGGTCCGCCGGGGCGGCGGGCCGGAGGCCCGCTCCCAGCACGGCCTGGAGGCCGAGTTCCACCGTCCGCTGGTATTCCGCCAGGGCCTCCGCCGCCCGCTCGTACTGCCGGATGCTCGCCCCCGAAAGCGCCTTCATGGTCCGGACCACCGACTGGAGGTCGGTCACGGTGGCGATGGTCCGCTCCAGGGCGTCAAGGGCGGGCATCCGGCTCCTCCATGGCCCCGGCGTCGGCCGGGGGCGCCCACGGGGCCAGCGCCGCCCGGATCACCGCCGCCATCCGGTCGAGGTCGTCGGGCGCCAGGGGCGCCCCGGCCTCGATCCGGGCGCAGGTCTCGGGGAGCTCCCGGGCCACCGCCTCCCGCGCCAGTTCCTCCGCCCGGGCCATGTCGTCCAGGGGCACCGCGTCGAAGAGGCCCCGGGCGGCGGCCAGGAGCGCGGCGAGCTGGAGGGCGGGGGGGAGGGGACGGTACTGGTCCTGCTTGAGGACCTCCCGCACCCGCCGCCCGCGCTCCAGGGCCTGCCGGGTGGCGTCGTCGAGCCGGGTGCCGAAGCGGGCGAAGGTCTCGAGCTCCTCGAACTGGGCGTAGGCGAGGCGCAGCTCCCCCGTGACGGCCCGGTAGGCCGGCAGCTGGGCCTTGCCTCCCACCCGGGAGACGGAGCGCCCCACGTCCACCGCCGGCAGCAGCCCCTTCTGGAAGTGGTCCGGCGAGAGGTAGACCTGGCCGTCGGTGATGGAGATGAGGTTGGTGGGGATGTAGGCGGAGAGGTTGCCCGCCTCGGTCTCGGCGATGGGGAGGGCGGTGAGGGAGCCGCCCCCGAGGTCCTCGCGGAGGCGGGTGGCGCGTTCGAGGAGCCGGGAGTGGATGTAGAAGATGTCGCCGGGGAAGGCCTCGCGGCCGGGCGGCCGGCGCAGCAGCAGGCTCAGCTCCCGGTAGGCCTGGGCGTGGTGGGTGAGGTCGTCGTAGACCACGAGGACGTCGCGGCCCCGTTCCACGAAGTACTCCGCCATGGTGGTGGCGGCATAGGGCGTGATGAACTGGAGCCCGGCCGGGTCGTCGCCGGAGGCCACCACCACGATGCACCGGTCGAGGGCCCCGTGGCGGCGGAGGTCTTCCACCACCCGCGCCACGGCGGCGGTGCGCTGCCCCACGGCGCAGTAGACGCCGATGACGTCGTCGGGGCGCTGGTTCAGGATGGCCTCCAGGGCGAGGGTGGTCTTCCCGGTCTGGCGGTCGCCGAGGATCAGCTCCCGCTGCCCGCGGCCGATGGGGACCATGGCGTCCACCACCTTGAGGCCGGTGGCCAGGGGGACGCTGACCGGGGCGCGGTCCATGATGGCCGGGGCCTGCCGTTCCACCGGCCAGCGGTCCTCGGCGGCGACGGGGCCCTTGCCGTCCAGGGGGCGGCCCGTGGCGTCGAGGACTCGGCCGAGGAGGCCGAGCCCCACCGGGGTGTCCACCACGCGGCCCGTCCGACGCACCGGCGAGCCGGCCGCCAGGGAGGGATGGTCGCCCAGGAGGATGACGCCGACCTCCCCGGGGTCCAGGTTGAAGGCGATGCCCAGGACGCCGCCGTTCATCCGGAGGAGTTCCTGGGAGCGGACCCCGGCCACCCCGCCGACCCGGGCGACGCCGTTTCCGACGTCGAGGACTCGGCCGAACTCCCGGGCCTCGAGGCGCGGCGGCGCCGAGTCGGCCAGGGCGTCGAAGGCCGCCGCGGTTTGGGCCAGTGCCTCGTCGAGCAGGGCCACGGCCGTGCCTCTCAGCCCGGCGTCCCGGTCGGCTCCGGGGCCGACAGGGCCGCCTCGAGCCGCTCATCGAGCCCCTGGAGGTGGTCGGCGGCGTTCCACTCCACGGTGACCTCGGGGGTTCGGAGGGCGAGGCCGGCCACGAGGTCCGGCGCCTCGGTGAAGCGGATCCGCCGGGGGCCGGTGATCTCCTGGACGGCGGCGGCGATCCGGTCGCGGAGGCCGGCGGGGAGGGGGGCGGCGGAGGCGACCTCGACCTCTCCCGCGTCGCCCTCCGCCAGCCGCCGCCGGTCTTCGTCGCCGAGGGCGGCGAGCCGTTCCAGGAAGGCCTCGGCGATCCGTTCCTCCACGGGGGGGCCGCCCAGGTCGCGGAGCACCGTCCCCGCCGCCGCAAGGGCCATCCGGGCCAACTCGCGCCGGACCCGGGCGAGGAAGTCCGCCCGTTCCCGCTCCACGTCGCGCCGCCAGCGGCGGCGCAGTTCCTCCACCTCGGCCCGGGCCTCTCGGAGGAGATCCTTCCGGAGGGCCTCGGCGGCCGTCCGGGCCTCGGCCAGGAGGGCCTCTCGCTGGGCCTCGATCTCCCGGACCTTTTCCTGGTAGGCCGCGGCCTCGCGCCGGGCGGCGGCCTCGCGCCGCTCGGCGGCCGCGATCCGCTCGGCGATGCCGCGTTCCCGCCGGTCCATGGCCCGGATCACGGGCCCGTAGAGGAACCGCTTGAGCAGGAAGACCAGGACCAGGAAGTTCACGGCCTGGGCCACGGCCGTGGGCCAGTGGATCTCCACGGCTAGCCTCCGGCCCGGGAGAGGAAGTAGTCCCAGAAGGGGTTGGCGAAGATGAGGATCATGGCCACCACGAAGCAGTAGATGGCGGTGGATTCCACCATGGCCAGCCCCACGAAGAGGGTCCGGGTGATGGTGTTGGCCTCGTCCGGCTGCTGGGCGATGGCGCCGAGGGCCTGGGCCACGGCGCGGCCCTCGCCCAGGGCCGGGCCGATGGACCCCACGGCGATGGTGAGGCCGGAGACGGCGATGGAGACGGCGGCGACGAGTCCGAGGTTGTCCATGGGGCGATGTGTCCTCCTTCTGCGTGATGGCCGCGGGGCTTCCGCACCGCGGCGGCATGCGTCTTTGTGCGTCCCGCCGGCGCTTATCCGCCTTGGGACGGGCGCGGGGCGGGCGCTTCCCCCTCCTTCGCCACCGTCCGGCGGTGGGCCGTGGCGGCGGAGGCGATGTAGACCATGGCGAGCACGGCGAAGATGTAGGCCTGGATGAGCCCGGTGAGCAGGCCGAGAAGCTGCATCAAGACGGGGAAGAAGAACGGGGCCACCCCGAGCAGGATGGCCCCGATGACCACCCCGCTCATGATGTTCCCGTAGAGGCGGACCGCCAGCGCCAGGGTCCGCGACAGCTCCCCGATGACGTTGAAGGGGAGCATGAACGGCGTGGGCTTGAGGTACTGGGCGAGGTAGGCCCACAGGCCCTGGCGGGCCACGCCGAAGACCGGGACGGCCACGAAGACCGCCATCGCCAGGGCCGCCGTGGTGGACAGCGACCCCGTGGGCGGGTGGAACCCCGGGACCACGGCCAGGAGGTTCGAGACGGCGATGAAGAGGAAGAGCGTCCCCACGAAGGGGAGGTAGTCGCCCGGGTCCTGCCGGGTCACCTGGCGGATCTGGTCCCGCATTCCCGTCACCACGACCTCCAGGAGGTTTTGCCAGCGGCCCATCTCCGGCCCGTGGGAGAGCCGGCGGGTCACCAGCCAGGAGCCCACCACGAGGAATACCATCACCACCCATGTGAAGAAGACGGTGGCGTTGACCGGCACCCCGTGGAGGTACCAGAGGACGACTTGGTCCGGGTTCATCTGCACGGCGGTGCGGCCTCCCTTTCCCGCCCGGGGCCGAGGCGCCGGGCCATGGCGATCCTCGCCGCCACGAAGCCCGCCAGGCAGGCGGCGAGCCGGTCCCATCGCCCGCCGGAGACGGCGGCGAAGCCCGCCACGGCCAACCCGAGGCGGAGCGCGTAGCTGGCCGCGGCGAGGAGCCCCGGCCGGCGGGCCCCCGGAAGCCGGCGGAGGGTGAGCCAGAGGCCGCCGAAGAAGGCGGCCCCGATCAGGGCGCCGGCGGCGGCGGAGAGGGCGAGCGGTGCCGGGCCGGTCATCGGGTCTCGTCCTCCGCATCCTCGGGCCGGGTGTGTTCCCGGACCCAGTACCAGGCGTTCAGGCAGCCGACCCCCACACCGATGAAGAGGAGGGTGAGGGTCCAGGAGAAGTCCGCCGGCCAGTGCCGGTCCAGCCAGACGCCCAGGGCGGTGAAGGCCACCGCGGGGACCGCCACGGACCAGCCGATCACCCCGAACATGCCGAGCCCGAACCAGATGCCGCGGCGCCCCTGGGCCCGGGCCCGGAGCTTGCGTCCCGCCTTGCGGTGCACCTCGCGCCCCAGCCGCTCGCCCCGGTCCGGTTTCACAGGCGCCGCCCCAGGTCCATGAAGCGGCGGACGACCCCGGTCTCGAGGCGGGCGAGGGCCCCCCGGGCCGCCCGTTCCCGTTCGTCCAACCGGCGAAGGCGCCGTTCCACCGCCGCCCGGAGCCCGGCGAGGTCCGGGCCGGCCACGGCGTTCCGGGTGGAGACCCGCACCTCGCGGCCGCACTTGACCAGGATGCCCTCGTCCACGGCCACGAAACGTTCCGCCGTGTCCTCCCCGCCGGGGACGTAGGCCAGGATGCCGGGCACCAGGGCGGAGACGAAGTCCACGTGGCGGGGCAGGAGGCAGAAGGCGCCACCGGCGCCCTCGGCCACCACCTTTCGGACGCCCCGGTCGAGGAGCACTCCCGTGGGGAGGAGCAGCAGGAGGCGCATCTCGGCGTTCATGCCGCCCGGCTCCCGCGGGCTGTCTCCGCCTCGGTGACGGGGCCGATCATGTAGAGGGCCTTCTCCGGCACGTCCGCGAACTCGTCGGCCAGGATGCGCTCGCACCCTTCGAGGGTGTCCTCCAGGGCCACCAGCCGTCCCTTGAGCCCCGTGAAGTGCTCGGTGGTGAAGAAGGGCTGGGTGAGGAAGCGTTCCAGGCGCCGGGCCCGGTTGACGGTGCGCCGGTCCTCCTCCGACAGCTCCTCGATCCCCAGCATGGCGATGATGTCCTTGAGGTCCTCGTAGTCGGCCAGGGTCTTTCGGACCGCCTGGGCCACCCGGTGGTGCCGGGCGCCCACCACCGCGGGGGTGAGCATCTTGGAGCCGGAGGCCAGGGGGTCCACCGCCGGGTAGAAGCCCTGGCTGGCGCGCTTGCGTGACAGGACCACCGAGGTCCCGAGGTGGGCGAAGGTATGGGTGGCGGCTGGGTCGGTGAAGTCGTCCGCGGGCACGTAGACCGCCTGCACCGAGGTGATGGAGCCCTCCCGGGTGTTGGAGATCCGTTCCTCGAGCTCGGCCAGCTCCGAGGCGAGGGTGGGCTGGTAGCCCACCCGGGAGGGGATCCGTCCCATGAGCCCCGAGACCTCGGCTCCCGCCTGGATGAACCGGAAGATGTTGTCCACGAGGAGGAGCACGTCGCGCCGGCCCGTGTCTCGGAAGTGCTCGGCGATGGTGAGGGCGGCGTGGCCCACCCGGAACCGGGCCCCCGGCGGCTCGTTCATCTGGCCGAAGACCAGGACGGCGTTCTGGAGGACCCCGGCCCCGGCCATCTCCCGGTGGAGTTCCTCGGCCTCCCGGGAGCGCTCCCCGATGCCGCAGAAGAGGCTGACGCCCTCGTAGCGGGCAAGGGTGTTCTGGATGAGCTCCGTGATGACCACGGTCTTGCCGACGCCGGCCCCGCCGAAGAGCCCGGCCTTTCCGCCCCGTTCCAGCGGGGCCAGCAGGTCGATGACCTTGATGCCCGTCTCGAAGATCCGGGTTCCTGTGGCCTGGCGTTCCAGGGGGACGGGGGGCTGGTGGATGGAGCGGCGGGGCACGGCATCCAGGGGCGGGCCGCCGTCCACCGGGTCGCCGAAGACGTTGAGCATCCGCCCGAGGAGGGCCTCGCCCACCGGGACGGTGAGGGGCCCGCCGGTGTCGCGGACGGCATCTCCCCGGGCGAGGCCCCGGGTGGGGGTGAGGGCGATGCACCGGGCCCGATCGGGGCTGAGGTGCGTGGCCACCTCGAGCACGATGCGGCCGTCTTCCCCGGCGCGGAGGGCCTGGTTCATGGGGGGGACGCCCCCGGGGAAGCGGACGTCCACCACGCTGCCGCGGACGGCGGCCACGCGACCTTCGGCGGCGGTGCCCCGGGGGGGCTGGACGTCTGTGGCCATGGCGCGGTCGGCCTCTCCCTTTCCGGCCCGGCACCGCGGCCGCCCGGAGAGGGCGGGTCGGGCCGGGTCCTGTTGCGAAGCGCCTGGATCCGTGGCGGCTTCGAGATGCATCGGGCCGAGTTGCCAGGAACTCGAGACCCTGGGCAGGGTATGAGCCTTTCGGCGTCCTTTTCCCCCGCCCTTCGGGGCGTCCGATGACGGGCCGCCTGCGGCGTTGGCAACTCGTCGATATACCTCAAAGTATCATCGACATCGTCACCGCCTTGCGCTGGCCCGTTCTCGAGCGCCCACGGATCCAGGGAAAGCATAGCACAGGCGGCGCCCGGAATGGAGGGGGGCGCGCCGTGCGGCTTGACGCCGCGGCCGGGGCGGGCGTAGAATCCGTGCAGGTGTTATTGGACTACCATAATGTAAACTCCATAATACCGGGTGTCCCCGGCCCGGCGCGACATGCCCGTAGAGAAGAATCCCTTCCAGCTCCAGGAGATCCCCCCGGACGCCCCCTTCTGCGACCGGGAGCGGGAACTGGCGGAGCTTCTCGCCTATGCCCGGGCGGGGGGGAACGTGGTGGTCTATTCCCCCCGGCGCTACGGGAAGACCTCGCTGGTGAAGCGGGTCCAGGACCGGCTCCGGGTCGATGGGGCGGTCACGGTCTTCGTGGATTTCTTCGGGGTGACCTCCGTGGACGACGTGGCCGCCCGGCTGGCCAAGGCGGTCTTCCGGGTGACCCACGGGCGGGAGCCGCTCTGGCGGACGGCCCTCCGGGTGATGCGCTCCTTCCGCCCGGTCCTCAAGCCCGACGCCGGCGGCGGCTTCACCCTCACGGTGGAGCCCGCCGGGACCGGGGCCACGGGGCTCGAGCTCCTCGAGGGGACGATGGAATCCCTGGGCGCCTTCGTCCGGGAGGGCGGGGCCCCCGTGCAGGTCACCCTGGACGAGTTCCAGGAGATCGTCACCCTCCGGGGGGCGCTCTCGGTGGAGGCGGCGCTCCGGCGGCACATCCAGGGACACCGGGCCTCGTACTTCTTCGTGGGGAGCCGCCGGCGGGTGCTCCTCGGGATCTTCAACGAGCGCCAGCGGCCCTTCTTCCGGGCCGCCATCAACTACCCCCTGGGCCCGCTGCCGCCGGAGGACCTGGCCCGTTACCTGGTCGAGCGTTTCGCCGCGGGCGGGCGCACCTGCCCGCCGGAGGTGGCCCGGCGCCTGGTGGAGCTGGCGGCCGGGCATCCCTACTATGCCCAGAAGCTGGCCTTCCTGCTCCACACGGGCGGCGGCCGGATCTGCCTGAAGGCCCTCGACGGTGCCCTCGAGCGGCTCGTCCGCTCCGAGGCGCCGGTCTTCGAGGCGGTCCTCCAGGGGATCTCGCCCCACCAGCGGCGGCTCCTCCGGGCCCTCGCCTTCGAACCCTCGGCGGCCCCGCTGGGCGCGGGGTTCATCCAGCGCCACGGCCTGGGCTCGGTGGGGGGTGTCCAGCATTCCCTCCGGCGGCTTGAGGAGCTGGACCTGGTGGAGCGGCCGGCCCCCGGGGCCCCCTGGCGGGTGGTGGACCCGGTGCTCGGCCTCTGGCTGCGGCGGCAGGAGGAGGACCGGCTGCCGGGGCCGGCGTGAGGCGGCGATGAAGGGAGGCAACGGCGGGAGACGGACCGACCCGGAGGGGCCTGCGTGCCCGGTGTGCGGGGGGCCTGCGGTGCTCCGCGGCCGCTGAGCGGCCGCGCGCCTGGTGTGCACGGTGTGCACGCGGGAGACGCCGGCCCGGGAGTGCCGGGAGGCCGTCGAGGCCTGGAAGGAGCGGATGGCCGCCCGGGCGGCGGAAACCGGGGATCCCTGACGGGTCAGGACAGCATGTTGGTGATGACCGGCAGGAGATTCCGCAGCTTGATCTTCATGAGGGCCTGGTTGCCGTCGGGCTTCAGGACGGCCATGAGGTGGAACCGGACCTCGGCCCCGGGGGCGGAACCGCACATGAGGAGCACGCCCCCCGGGGTGGTGTAGGCCGCGGTCTCGCAGGTCTCGAAGCCGATCCGGCCGCAGGCGTCGTCGGTGGACCGGAAGACGTCGTTCAGGGTGGCGCCGATGAGGCCGAGGTCCAGGTGCTTGTCGAAGGTGTGGCCCACCAGGAGCTCCCCGGTGAAGCTCAGGATGGCCGAGGCCACGTACCCCTTCACGGTGCGCAGCTCCTCGAGGAGCGACTCGAAGCCCTCCGCCAGCGCGGCCCGGCGGGCCTGCCGGGGATCGCCGGCCGCCTCCGGCGGCTCGTCCGGCTCCGGTGCCTCCATCTCCACTTCCACCTCCATCTCGGCCTGGCCCTCGTCCACGTCGGGGCCCCGCTCGTCGCGGATCCGGAAGCCCTCCATGAGGAGGTGGGTGAGGGGGACTTCGATGTTCTTCTTCTTCTTCCGGCACCCGCTGAAGATCTTGATGGCGGGTTCGTACCACGAGATGATCTCGTAGGCCGCCTCCTCCCCGGTGAGCCCCCCGGTCTCCGCGTCGAGGATCTCGCCGTCCCGGAAGTACATGAAACCGAAGCGCCCCTTGTGCTCGATCTTGAGGGTGTAGGTCTTCTTCTCCATCTCCACCAGCTGGAGGAAGGTGTCGATGGTGATGCCCTTGATGTGGCCCTTCTTCTCGGCGCTCTTGAGGGCGTCGAAGATGCGGTGGGTGAGGACGTCGAAGTCCAGGGGCTTTTCGAGGTAGCGGTCGTAGCCGAGTTCCTCGATCTGGCGCTCGATCTCGTGGGTGCCGTAGGCGGTCATGACGATGACGGGTACCTCGGGGTGGTTCCGGCTCATGTAGGCCAGCAGCCGCAGCCCTCCCATCTTCGGCATCTTGAGGTCCGTCACCACGAGGTCCACCGGCTTGTGGCTCAGGGTGTAGACCGCCTCCTGGCCGTCCCGGGCGGTGATGACCCGGAACTGGTCCGAGTAGGCCTGGAGGCCTTCCTGGAGGGTGAGGAGGAGGGATTCCTCGTCGTCGACGATGAGGACGTGCTTCATGACGTGCTCCGGTGGTGTTCGGCGGCCGGCCGCCCGGGGGCGTCGGGCTCCCCGGCCGCCGGCAGCGTGAGGGTCACCCGCGTGCCCGCGTCTTCGGTGCTCTCGATGCGGATCTCGCTGTCCATCCGGGCCAGCATCTTCTGGGCGATGACGAGCCCGAGCCCGGTGCCGTGGGCCTTGGTGGTGTAGAAGGGCTTGAAGACGTTGGGGAGTTCCTTCTCGGGGATGCCCCGGCCGTTGTCCTCCACGGTCACCTCGACGAACCGGTCCCGCCGCCGGGCGGAGAGCCGGATGCGGGGCCGGGGCCGGTCTTCCAGGGCGTCGGCGGCGTTGGTGAGGACGTTGAGGAGCACCTGGTGGAGGGCCCGTGGATCGGTGTGGACGCGGAGGTCCTCCGCCGCTTCCCAGGTGATCTCGATGCCCTTCTGGCCGAAGTCGTCCCGGACGAGGGCCAGGAAGTCGTCCATCAGGGCGCCGAGGGCCACGGGCGCCAGCTTCGGCCTTTCGAAGGCGCTGAAGTTCTTGAGCGACTTGAGGAGGTATTCCAGCCGGGTGATCTCGCCGAGGACCCGGTGCACGTACCGGGCGATGTCGCCCCGGGAGAAGGTGGCGAGGTTGTTCCGGAGGACGGTCATGGCCATCTTGATGGAATTTATGGGGTTTCCGATCTCGTGCCGGATGCCGGAGAAGATGTAGCCGATGTTGTCCATGGTGTTCACGGCCTGGGCGATGGCCTCGAGCCGGGCCTTTTCCGTGATGTCCCGGACGAAGACGCAGAGCGTCTCCTCGGCGATCCGGTAGATGGTGTAGCCCAGCAGCCGGTCCCCGATCCGGAGGCTCTGGGGGGTCCCCTCCAGGCGGGCCGCGGCCTGGCCGAGGTCCTCCGCCCCGGGCAGGAGCAGGCGGCAGAGGGCCTCGAAGTCCTTCGGGGCCTCGAGGTCCTGGAAGAGGAGGGCGGAGGAGGGATTGACGAAGAGGAGGTGCCGCCGGCCGAGGTCCAGGATGAGGACCCCGATGTCGAGGTTCTCGAGGATCTCGTTGTAGAAGCAGCGGCCGGTGCACGGGTCGCCCGGCCCGTCCCGCGCCGGGGCGGCGGGCCGGGTGCCGCCGGAGAGGAGGGCCATGCCTGGATCTTCCGCCATCTTCACCTCTTCGGCCCGGGCCGCCGGGTTCCGCGGCGGTATCCCGGGGCCGGGAGACTGGGTCTCGGGGGTTCCCCGTGTTCTCATCGGCATTTCGCCCCGAAGGTTGATGGCGCCGCCAAGACGGCCGGCTGCCGCGGTGCTTCGCGCCGCTTCCCCGCGGGGGGCCTTCATGACGCCCGGTTCCAGGAGGCCATGCGCGTCTCCGATCCCCACCGGGCCCGCATCCGAAGCATGCCGGCGAGGATCCCCCACAGCCGCCAGAAGGCCGTCAGCTGCCGGTAGCCGAGGTTTTCCGCCACGGCGGCGAGCGCCAGGATCAGGGTGTCGCGGGTCCGGGGGTAGACTCGGAAGGCGAACACGTCCATGAAGATGGCCGCGAGGGAGAGCAGGACGCCGAGCCCCACGGCCACGGCCAGGAAGGCCAGGAAGGCCTCGTGGGAGAGGAGGCCGAGGGCCCAGGCGAGGCCGACGAGGACGTAGCCCGCCACCTCCACCAGGGGGCCCAGCCATTCGAACACCGCGAAGAAGGGATAGGCCAGGAGACCCACGGCGCCGGCCCGGGGGTTGAGGAAGAGCCCGGAGTTCATGACGAGGCTCTCCCAGAGGCCGCGCTGCCACCGGACGCGCTGGCGGAAGAGGACCGCCGCCGTCTCCGGCACCTCCGTCCAGCAGATGGGATCCGGGACGTAGGCGATGCGGTAGGGGCGGCCGCGGCTCCGGCACCACCGGTGCAGGCGGACCACGAGTTCCATGTCCTCCCCCACGGTGTCCGTCCGGTAGCCCCCGGCGGCGATCACGGTGTCCTTCCGGAAGAGGCCGAAGGCGCCGGAGATGACGAGCAAGGCGTTCAGGGGGGCCCAGCCGAGCCGCCCGAAGAGGAAGGCCCGGAGGTATTCCACCACCTGGAAGAGGGCCAGGAGGTTCCGCGGGAGCCCGGCCTTCACCAGGAAGCCGCCCTGCACCGCGCACCCGTTGGCCACCCGGATGGTGCCCCCGCAGGCCACGGTGTCCGGGTCTTCCATGAAGGGACGGGCCACCTGGAGGAGGCTCTTGCGGTCCAGGATGGAGTCGGCGTCCACGGTGCAGACCAGGGGGTGGCGGGCGGCGTTGAGCCCCGCGTTCAGGGCGTCGGACTTGCCCCCGTTGGCCTTGTCCACCACCCGGAGGTTGGGGTGGCGGGTGGACCGCCAGAGGCCCCGGACGGGGCGGGTGGCGAGGCGCACGCGGTAGGCCTCGGGGAAGGGGACCAGGTCGAAGGCCTCGACGAGGGACTGGAGGGTGGCGTCGGTGGACCCGTCGTTGATCACCACCACCTCGAAGGCCGGGTAGTCCAGCTGGAGCAGGGATCGCACCGTGGCCGCCACGGTGGCGGCCTCGTTGTGGGCCGGGACGAGGAGACTCACCGGCGGCGCGAACTCCGGGGCCACTTGGGTGGCGAGGTCGTAGTCCCGGTCCTGGATGTGGCGGGCGAGGGTGAAGAGCGCCACCAGGTTCAAGGCGATGTAGCTTCCGTTCAGGCAGAGGAAGTAGGCGACGAAGAACCCCTGGAGGGCGGTGAGGAGATCCGCGGTGTTCATGCCGCTCCTTCCGCCGCGACCTGGCCGAGGATGTCCCGGGCGAAGGGATCCGGGTGGCGGCGCCGGATCGCCTCGAGCCGCGCCCGGTCCACGAAGGGCATGGCCGCCAGGGCCTGGGCCGCCCGGTAGCGGACCCACCACTCCCGGTCGGAGAGCAGGGCCTCGAGCCGGGGGACGTCCGCCTCGGTCCCGAGTCGGCCGAGGGCGACCGCGGCCCGGACCCGGACCTCCCAGGCGGGGTGCTCCAGGTGGCGGCGGACCAGGTCGAGGTCTTCCGGTGTCTTCAGGAGCCGGAGGCAGGCGGCGAGGACCGCGGGGTTCCGGGTGGTGCGGGCGATGGGGCGCGCCGCCCCGGCGGCCACGGACGGGTCGGCGGCCTCGAGGTACCGGAGCAGCCGCAGCCGCCCCCGCCAGGAGGCCGACTCCAGGGCCCCGGCCAGGGGGCGGGAGACGACCCCCGGGCCGGCCGCGCGGAGGAGGGCGAGGCCGCGGAAGGGATACCAGTCGTCCCGCTCCACCAGGAGCGGCACCAGGATCTCCACGGCGCGCTCGGCGTCCATGTGGATCAGGGCCCGGGCCGCCGTGAGGGCGAGGATGGCGTGGCGGTGGCCGAGGAGCCGGGCCACCTCGTCCCAGTCGTCCAACGACCGCATGCGGCCGAGGGCGGTGGTGGCGAGCAGCCGGTCCCGGAGGCGCCGGCTCCGGAAGAGGGCCCGGGCCCGGTCCGGGGCGCCCACCTCGCGGGCCAGGCGGACGAGGCGGTCCCGGGCAGCCCCCCGGACGGACGCGTGCATCCGGGTCCAGAGCCGCAGGACCGGCCTGGCCTCGCCCGCGGCCAGGGGCGGCGGGCGGTCCGGGATGCCGTAGAGGGCCTTGAGCAGGACGGGACGCCACCGGTCCTCCACGATCCGCCGGCGCCGCGCCCGGATGCCCCGGCGCCAGTGCAGGACGAGGATCTGGACGAGGAGGGCCCCGGAGAGGACGAAGGCCAGGAGGCCGGCCGCCTCCGCCATGAGGACGAGGTGGTCAGAACCGAACGAGGAGCCCAAGGCCCGCCTCCCTTCGGTCGTAGAAGTCGTCCTGGTGGTGGATGCCGGCCGACCACCAGAGGCCCCACCGGGCCGTCACCCAGTGCCGGCCGGAGAGGATGAGGGCCCAGACGTGGGACTCGAGGAGGTTGTCCGGGCCGATGTTCTCGACCTCTTCCCCGACCGCCCAGGTCAGGCCCACGAGGCTGCGCCCGTCGGCGCCGTAGGACCGGTCCAGCCGGGCCCTTTGACCCACGGCCGTGCCGCCGCCCGCGAGCCGGGTGGCGGTGAGGGTGTAGGCGGCGTGCCAGGCGCCGGCGTAGCGTTCGAGGGTGAAGGCGCCGCGGAGGTCGCGGGAGGTGTCGTACTCGGTGCGCCGTACCCGGGCGGAGACCACCCAGCCGCCGCCCGGCCGCGCCTCCAGTCCCCCCTCCGCGGCCCACTTGCACAGGACCCGGTGGGTGGGGCTGGCCCGGAGATCCAGCACGAGCTCCAGCCGGGGGGCGATGGGGAAGGCCCCCCCGACGGCCACTTCCCGGTCGGTCCGGCCGTAGCGCCGGGTCTGGCGGATCTGGCCGTGGAATCGGTCCCCGGCCGCGAGGCCGTCGAGCCGGAGCCCGAACTCGGTCCAGTCGTCGTAGCCGTTGTCCAGGGCGCTCACCCGGGCCCCGGCCGCCAGTTGCCACCGGGGCCGGTCGCCGGGCCCCGGCGGCCAGTCCTCCTCCGGGAAGCGCGTCCTGGCCTCGGCCAGGAGGCGATCGGCCGCCCGGTGCGCCGCCGGCGTGTCCACGCGGCGGAGGGCGAGGATCTCGAGGCGCCGGACCTCGGCGTAGTCCGGGGCCAGCTCCCTGGCCCTGGCGAGGACATCGGCGGCGGCCCGGGGCCGCCCGGCCCAGAGGAGGGTCCGCCCCTTTTCCAGGAGAAAGTCCGCGTTCGCCGGCTCGGACCGGAGGAGGCGATCGTATTGCTCGAGGGCCGCCCCGTGGTGCCCCTGCCAGGCGAGGACCCGGGCCAGGAGGAAACGGCTGTCGTCGTCGTCGGGATGCCCGGCCAGCCAGCGCTCGAGGGCGTGGCGGGCCGCGGCGAGATCCCCGGCGGCCGCCGCCCGCCGGGCCGCCTCCGGGGGGGCCCCGAGGGCGGGGGCCGCGGCCAGGAGGACGGCCAGGAGGAGGGCCCCGGCGGCCTTCATACCGGTTCCTCTTGCTGCCGCCGCCGCGATCGCACGGCCCGGCGCACCCTGGCCAGGAGCTCCTCCGGCCGAAAGGGCTTGAGGACGTAGTCGTCGGCCCCGAGGTCCAGGGCCCGGACCACGTCGGCCTCGGCGGTCCGGGCCGAGAGCACCACAACGGGGACCCGGCGCCACCCGGGGGTCCGGCGGATCTCGGAGAGGAGCTGGAAGCCGTCCATGTAGGGCAGCATGAGGTCCAGGAGCACGAAGGCGGGCGGCCCGGCCAGCCGGGCCGTGGCCTCGAGGGCGGCCCGGCTGTCCGGGGCATGGACGATCTCGTAGCCCTCCCGCGAGAAGATGTATCCCACGAGAAAGGCGAACTGTTCGTCGTCTTCGACGATGAGGGCCTTCGGTTTCATGGCGCGGTTTCTGCAAGCCCAGCGGCGGCCGGCCGCGGTACCCGCCCGGCGCTCATGCAATATCCGGGCACCGGCGGGGCACCGCCCGGGGCGCGGGGGGGCGCCGGGACGCCGGGGGTCCGGCGGGAATTTGACGGACCGGCGGAAGTGCGTCAAGTTTTGGATGGTCCCGGCGGCGCCGGGATCCGGACGGAGGTGATAGGAGATGCGACGAGTGACGGTGGCGAACCTGGGCCCCGGCCGGGGGCTCCGCGTGGCGGCGGCGGCGCTTCTCGTCCTGGCGGCCCTGGCGCTGGCCGCCTGCCCCGGGGCCCGGACCCGGGCCGACATCCTGGGCCGGGCGGAGGGCCTCGCCACCACCACCGAGTTGACCCGGGCGCTGGGCCCGCCGGATTTCCGCAGCGGTACCGGCGGGCTCGAGACCTGGGTCTACCGGGCATCGGACGGGGTGGTGGCGTTCTTCGTCTCCGGGGGCCGCGTCGAGCGGTCCGCGGCGGGGGTACTGCCGGACGTCTCCCGGGGGCATTACCCCCGGTCGGCGGCCGCCGGGCCGCTTCCCTTCCCCCGGTGAGGCGGGAGGGCACCGGCGGAGCGTCACGGGCAAGGAGGTGCCAGCCATGGAGATTCGGATCGTGTTGCGGATCGGGGTGCTCCTGGTCGCCCTGGCGGCGGTCTTCGGGTGCCGCCGGGCCCCGGCGGCCTTTCTCCCGCCGCCCCCGCTCATCGTCGAGCCCGCACCCGCCGGGGAGGGGCCGCCCCCCTGGGCCCCGGCGCACGGCCGCCGGGCCCGGTACCGCTACCGGTACTACCCGGACGTCCAGGTCTACTTCGACGTGGACCGACGGATCTACTTCTTCCTGGACGCCGGTGCCTGGCGTGCCGCCCCCGCGCCGCCCCCCGGGCTGCACTTCGACCTCTCCGGCTACGTGGAACTGGGGATGGACACCGACCTGCCCTACCGGTTCCACGGCGACGTCCGGGCGGCCTACCCGCCCGGGCACTGGAAGAAGGCCCACGGGCACGAGCTCAAGGAGAAGTCCAAGGGGAAGGGCCACGGCCACGGCCACGGGCGCGGCCACTGGAAGTAGCGGGGCCTAGCCCGGGGGGAGGTGTCGCCTCCAGGCGCGGCGGACGCCTTCCCGGAGGCGCCCGAACCGCTCCGCCGGGACGCGGGCCGGCCGCGCCTCGAGGTGGCACCGGTGCACGGCCTCCCGGTACTCGAGGTAGGCCTGCCGGAGGCGCCGGGCCTCGTCCCCGGGCAGGATCCCCGCGCCGGCCAGGGCATCTATGAACCGGATGGTGCTGGTCCACTCGAGGATCTTCGGGTGGCGGTGCGCCTCGAGCAGCACCAGGTACTGGACCAGGAACTCGATGTCCAGGATGCCCCCGGGGTCGAACTTGGGATCGAAGCCCTCGCCGCCCTCCGGGGCGTGGGCCGCGACGAGGCGGTCCCGCATCCCGCGGATCTCGCGGGCGAGTCGCACCGGGTCGCGGGGCCGGGCCAGCACCTGCGCCCGGATCTCCACGAACCGGCGGGCGAGGGCCTCCGGCCCCGCCACCACCCGGGCCCGGACCAGAGCCTGGTGCTCCCACGTCCAGGCCTGTTCCCGCTGGTAGGCCGCGAAGGCGTCCACGTGGCTGACGAGGAGGCCGGCCTCCCCGCTGGGCCTGAGCCGCATGTCCACGGGGTAGAGCCGGCCCGCCGGGGTATGGGTGGCGAGGATGTGGATCACCCGCTGGCCGAGGCGGGCGAAGAAGACCGGGACGTCCACGGGGCGGGGCCCGCCGGTGGCGGCACCGGGGCGGCCGTCGTGGAGGAAGACGAGGTCCAGGTCGGACCCGTAGCCCATCTCGACGCCGCCGAACTTCCCGTAGGCCGCCACGGCGAAGCAGGGCGGCTCTCCTTCGGCCGAGTCGCAGGGCGGGCGCCCGTGCTTGGCCTCCAGGTGGTCCCAGGCCATGCGGACCACCTCGGCCAGGATCACCTCCGCCAGTTCGGTGAGTCGGCGGCTGGTCTCCACGAGGGGCTGGGTCCCGGCCAGGTCCGCCGCCGCCACGCGCAGGAGGTTGGCCTGCTTGAAGCGGCGGAGTTCGTCCATCCGGCCCTCGAGGTCGTCGGGATCCAGGCGTCCGAGCCGGGCGCGGAGTTCCGCCTCGAGGGCGCCCCGGTCCGGGGGGGTCATGAGGGCGGCCGGGTCCAGCAGCTCGTCCAGGACGGCCGGGTGGCGGGCCAGGTGGTCGGCCACCCAGGGGCTGGCCTCGCAGAGGCGCACCAGGTGGTCCAGGGCGCCGGGATTCTCCGCCAGCAGGGCGAAGTAGGCGGTCCGGCGCCCGATGGCCTCGACGACGGCGAGGGTCCGGAGGGCGGCCTGGAGGGGCCGCTTCGTCCGGGCGGCGCGCTCGAGGAGGCGCGGGACCAGCCGGTCGAGCCGCCGCCGCCCCTCGGGGCTGAGCAGGCGGAGCGACGGGGCCTTCCGGAGACCGTCCAGGGCGGCCAGGAGCCGGTCCGGGTCGGTGTAGCCGGCCTCGGCCAGCACCGACCGGGCCCGGCCGGAGGCGGCGCCCGCCTGCCAGACGTCGGCCATGTCCCGGCCGGCAGCGTCGCCGGCCGGGGCCCTCGGCCCGGGTTCCAGGAGCCCCCGGAAGGCGGCGTCGATCTCCTCCCGGACGCGGGAGAGGTCGGCGGCGAAGGCCGTCCACCCCGGGTAGCCCATGGCCCGGGCGAGGCGCCGGCGGTCCTCCGGGTCGGTGGGGAGCCGGTGGGTCTGGCGATCGGCGTATTCCTGGAGCCGGTGTTCCACCCGCCGCAGGAACCGGTAGCCCGCCGCCAGGCGGTCCGCGACCTCCGCGGGGAGGAAGCCGTGTCCGGCCAGGACGGGTAGCACCTCGAGGAGGCGGCGGCGGCGGAGCTCCGGGATCCGACCCCCGTGGACGAGTTGGAAGACCTGGCCGATGAACTCCACCTCGCGGATGCCGCCGGGCCCCAGCTTGATGTCGTCCTCGAGGCCCTTGCGGCGGATTTCCGCCCGGATGAGGGCCTTCATCTCCCGGAGGGACTCGAAGACCCCGAAGTCCAGGTACCGGCGGTAGACGAAGGGCCGGAGCCGATCGAGGAGCCGCGTCCCGGCGTCCAGGTCGCCGGCCACCGGCCGGGCCTTGATCCAGGCGTAGCGCTCCCATTCCCGCCCGACGCCTTCGTAGTAGGTCTCCATGGCGTCGAAGCCCATGACCAGGGGGCCGCTCTCCCCGTAGGGCCGCAGCCGGGTGTCCACCCGGAAGACGAAGCCGTCGGCCGTAACGGCCCCGATGGCCTTGATGAGGCGGCGGGCGAGGCGTTCGAAGAACTCGTGGTGGGTGAGGGGGGCCGGCCCGCCGGTGACCTCGCCCTCCTCCGGGTAGGCGAAGACGAGGTCGATGTCGGAGGAGAAGTTGAGTTCCCCGGCGCCGAGCTTCCCCATGCCGAGGATCACCAGGTCCATGGGGGCGCCGCCGGGGCCGGTGGGACTTCCCGACCGGGCGCGCTCCCAGGCCGAGAGCCGGCTGTAGGCCGCCTCGAGGGCCGCCTCGGCCAGGGCCGTGAGCTCTCCCGTGGTCTCTTCGAGGTCCGCCCACCCGGCGATGTCCCGCCAGGCGATGCGGACCATCTCCCGGCGGCGGACCCGGCGGAGCGCGGCGGCGAGGGCGGCCTCGTCCCCGGCCTCCGCCGCCCGCCGGACGCGGCGGTGGATGTCACCCGGCGCCGCCGGGTTCAGGAGGTCCCCGGTGCGCAGGAGGTCCGCCAGGAGGTCGGGATCGCGCTCGCAGGCCCCGGCCACGAACTCGCTGGCGTCCCATACCGCCTCCATGGCATGGGGAAAGGGAGGAGACGCCGGGAGGTCGAGACCGTGCCCGGCCGCCCGTTCCGCAAACCGGGCCAGGCGGTGCCGGACGGCCTCCGGGGCCCGGCGGCTCCCCTCGGCCCGCCCGGTCATGGCCGTGTCCGGGGCCGGGCGGGATTGGGCGGGGGTGGCGCCGGGTCAGACACCTTCCGATTGCCGGGTGGAGGGGCGTTCCTTGATGTCGCGGACCAGCTGGCCGACCTGGAGCCCGAGGGAGACGCATTCCTTGCCCAGCATGCAGGCGTCGGCCTCCTCGGGTTCGAGGTAGGTGTCGAGGCGCTTGCCGTCCTTTTCGAGGTGGACCACCCAGGCCTTCTTGGACTCGTCGTATTCCACGTCCACGTCGATCTGGCACGCGCCGATGTCCGGATAGATCTGGCTGATCTTCTCGCAGAGGGCCTTCTTGTCCAGCATGTGATGCCTCCTTCTCCAGGGGGGCTCGGGTCCGTGCGCCGCCCGCCCGGATCGGGCGGCGCCTCTTGTCTCGACTATAGGGTCGGGGCGGAGTGGGTGTCAACGCCGCCGCGGAGGCGTTCCGGGATGCCGAGGGCCTTCATGACCCGGGCGGCGGCGGGCGGCACCAGGGGTTCCCAGTCGCCCCCTTCCCGGATGAGTGCCCGGACCCGGGAGGCCGAGAGCCCCTTCCGGGCCGGCGGCCGCCGCCAGAGGACCTCGGCCCGGAGGCCCCGGTCCTGGAAGAGGCGGAGTTTTCGTTCCCCCCACGCGTCGTAGATGGTCAGGAAGAAGACGGCGTCCAGCGGGACGTAGGCGGCCCATCGCTCGGGGAAGTTGACGGGGAAGGGGACGATGGAGAAGGCGGCCGGGTCCAGGCCCTCGTCCAGGAGCACGGCCTGGAGGATCCGGTGGCGCTCATAGTAGGTCAAGGGGTTGGCCGCCGGGTCGCTCCGGGCCGGGTCGGCGGGGTCGCGGCGCGTGGACCAGGGATCGGGGTTGGTGATGCCCACCACCAGGTGGTCGCACCGGTCTCGGCCCGCCAGGAGATAGGCGAGGTGGTCGTTGTGAAAGACCTGGAAGCGGCCGTGGATCACGCCGGTGGTCATGGGCTCACGTCCTCCAGGGTTCCCGGTCTCCGGGCCAGTAGGGCTGGTCCTCCGGGGTGTCCATGAGGCCCCGGAGCTTGGCGCGGTCGAGGTGGTCGAGGATCATGGGCATGAGGTCCCGGCCGGCCAGGCGCCCGAGGACGCCGGCGGCGCAGGCGACCTCGTCGAAGCGGCGGACGTCGTCCCGCCGCACCCCCCCGCCGTGGAAGACGACCGGCACCGGTTCGCCGGAATGGACCAGGGGTCCCATGCTCGGGGTGGAATGGTCCGCGGTGACCACCAGGAGCAGGGAGGGGTCCTCGATGACGGCCGATTCCCCCAGCCCCCGGTCCAGGGTCTCGATGATCCGGACCTTCTCTTCCGGGGTCTTGGTGTGGGCCGCCTGGTCCGGGGCCTTGGTGTGGACGTGGACGAAGTCGTGGCCGGCGGCCTCGGCGGCCATGCGCAGGCGGCGGGCCAGGTCCGCCCCGGGGTCGCCGCCGTCCGGGTCTTCCCGGAAGTCGAGCCCCAGGAAGGCGGCGATTCCCTTGTAGAGCAGGCCCGAGCCGATGGAGAGCCCCCTGAGGCCCCACCGGCGCCGAAAGCCGGGGGCGGTGCCCGCCCGGCCCGGCCGCTGGGTGACCAGGGTATTGAGCGGCGGCCGTCCGTCGGCCGTCCGCATCCGGTTGACGCGGTGCGCCGGGAGGCGATCCAGGGCGCGGCGGAGGTAGGCCTCCACGGCCGCCGCCGACCGGCGGGCGGCCTCGGGTTCCGGCGCGCCGGCCCAGGGGCGGACCCGCAGCATGGGGGCGCCCCGGGTCATGGGGTCCGAGTCGGTGAACCAGGGGACCGCGCCGCCCTGGATCCGGAGGATGCCGAAGGGACCGCGGACGGGGTGGAAGGCGAGGCGGAGGCCGTGGGTCTCCAGGGGGCCCAGGTGGGCGGCCAGGGCCTCCGCTTCGCCGGGGGCGGCGCCGGGGAGCTCCGGGCCGAGGCGGAGGAGGCCGTCCGCCGCCTCCACGTGGTCGAGACGGGCGAGGACGGCCACGTCTCCGGTCTCCAGCGGGAGGCCCGCCCCAAGGGCCTCGAGGGCCCCCCGCCCCGGAAAATGCGCCGGCTCGTAGCCGAAGAGGGCGAAGTGGGCGTTCTCGCTGGGGAGGGGGACCCCGGGCCGGTCCGCGTGGAGGAGCCCGCAGGCCCCCGCCGCGGCCAGGCGGTCGAGGTGGGGGGTGGCCGCCGCCTGGAGTGGCGTCCGGTGGCCCAGCGACGGAACGGCCCGGTCGCCGATGCCGTCGAGTATGACCAGGAGGCAGCGTTCCGGCATCTCTTCAGGGGCCCGCCGGGCGTGGATCGCCCCGGCCGATGGAGCGCGGCGGGTCCATCGGATGTTCCGATTTGCAGGACGGGCGGATCGGCGCCAAGGTGGGGATATGTTCCGTTTCGACCTTCACGTCCACACCGAGCATTCGCCCTGCAGCCGTCTCGAGACGCGGGAGATCCTCCGAAACGCCCGCCGGATGGGGCTCGACGGGGTCTGCATCACCGACCACGACACCATGGCCGCCCGCCGGGAGGTCGTGGAGGGACTCCAGGACGACGGCCTCTGCGTGGTGATCGGCATGGAGTATACTACCCCGGAGGGGGATTTCCTCCTCTTCGGGCCCTTCGAGGACCTGCCGCCCGGGCTGCCGGCCCAGGCCCTCCTGCGCCTCGTCGCCCAGGTGGACGGCGCGGCCGTGGCGGCCCATCCCTTCCGGCGCGGGCGCGGGGTGGCCGAGGCCCTGGTCCGGGGCGGCCTCTGCCGGGTGGTGGAGGGGCGGAACGGTCGCAACACCCCGGAGGAGGACGCCGCGGTCCGGCCCTGGGCCGAGGCCTACGGCGTGGGGCTTGCCGGCGGCAGCGACGCCCACGCCCTCCACGAACTCGGCCGGGTGGTGACGGGCTTCCACCAGCCGGTCCGGAACCGGGACGATCTCGTGGCGCAGCTGAACCGGGGGCGCTTCCTGCCCCTCGTCCTCCACCGGCCCGTCGTCTTTCCGGCGGGTCCCGCACCCCGGCCGGTGCATTCCAACCTTAATATATAGGGGGTCAACAGCCCCTGGCCCGGAGGAGATCCTCCACGAGCCGGTTGTGGACCTCGTCCAGGGTGAGCCCGGTCTCGTGGACGGTCATCCAGGCGCACCGGCGGAAGGCCCGGTAGAGGTCCTTGCGGATGCGGATGGAGAGGAGCTCCGTCTCCTCGTCCGGCGCGGCGGAGGGGCGCCGCTCCCCGTCGTCGTGGTGCATGGCCGTTTCTCCCGGTGTGTCGTCTCCGAGCGATCCATGGCACCATACCGGGTGCGGAACCCGGCCGCCAGGCCCGCCGTCTTTGACGAACCCCGCCGTCTCTGATAAAGAGGGGCCGTTTCCTCCCGCGGGGGAACCCGGGGGCGGCGGCGCCGCGGAAGGCTGCGGGCTGCCGCGGGGCCGGCGTCCGGAGATCGGCGCCGGGCCGTTTCCGTTTCGGATCTGCGATAGAGTAGCCACCATGAAGACCCTCCCTCCCGACGGCGCCCCGCGCATCCTCGTCCGCGCCGCCAACTGGATCGGCGACGCGGTGATGTCCACCCCCGCCCTGGAGGCCCTCCGCGGCCGCTTTCCGGGCAGCCCGGTCACCGTGCTGGGGCGGCCGTGGGTGCTGCCGGTCTTCTCCGCCCATCCCTCGGTGACAGGGGTCCTGCCCCTGGACGTCCGCGGCGGGGCCCGGGGGGTGGTCGACCGGTTCCGGGCGGCGGCGGCCCTCCGGGACCGGGCCTTCGACCTGGCCGTGATCCTGCCCAACTCCCTGGATTCGGCCCTCGTCCCCTGGCTCGCCCGTATCCCCGAGCGGGTGGGATACGCCGCGGACGGCCGCTCCGGGCTGCTCACCCGGGCCGTCCCGGTGCCCGCCGAGAAGACCCTGCGGCACGAGATCTACCACTACCTGGACCTCGTGGCGGCCCTGGGGGGCGACGGCGACGGCGCTCCGGTCCGGGCGGCCCCCGGGGGGGACGCCCCGTGTCTTTCCCTCCGCGTCCCCCCGGAGGGCGAGGCCGGGGCCGACCGCCTGCTGGCTGCACGGGGGGTGCCGCCGTCGGCGCCGCTCATCGGCTTCAACCCGGGGGCCGCGTACGGCCCCGCCAAGTGCTGGCCCGTGGAACGGTTCGCCGAGCTCGGCCGGCGGCTCCTGGCGGAGACCGGCGCCCACCTCCTGGTCTTCGGGACGGCGCGGGAACGCCCCCAGGCGGAGGCGATCTGCGGGGCCGTCGGCCCCCGGGCCCACGACCTGGCCGGGGCCACCTCGCTGGCGGAGGCCATGGCCCTGGTGGGGCGGCTGCGGCTGTTCGTCACCAACGATTCCGGCCTGATGCACGTGGGGGCGGCCCTGGACGTGCCGCTGGTGGCGATCTTCGGCTCCACCAACCCGGTGACCACCGGGCCCTGGTCCATCCGCAGCACGGTGATCCGGCACGAGCTGCCGTGTTCCCCGTGCCTGCGCCGTTCCTGCCCGGGGGGCTTCGAGTGCATGAAGGGCATCGGCGTCGACGAGGTGCTGGCGGCCTGCCGGCGCCGGCTGGAGCGGGACGCGTGAGCCGCGCCGCCGTCTTCCTGGACCGCGACGGGACCCTCGTCGAGGACGTCCACTACCTCCGGCGCATGGAGGACCTCCGGCTCCTCCCCGGCGCCGCGGGGGCCGTGCGCCGCCTGAACCGGGCGGGATGGCCCGTGGTGGTGGTGACCAACCAGTCCGGGGTGGCGCGCGGCTACTTCGCCGAGACCTTCGTGGAGGAGGTCCATCGGGAGCTGGACCGGCGGCTGGCCGCCGAGGGGGCCCGGGTGGACCGGTGGTACTACTGCCCCCACCACCCGGAGGCGGGGGAGGGGCCCTATCATCGTGCCTGCCGCTGCCGGAAGCCGGCCCCCGGCATGGTGGAGCGGGCCGCGGCGGAGCTCGGCCTCGACCCCGCCCGGTCCTTCGTGGTGGGGGACGGCGGCGTGGACCTGGACCTGGCCGCCGCCGTGGGGGCCCGGGCGGTGCTGGTCCGGACCGGCCAAGGACGCCAGACCGAGCGGCGGCTGGCGGAAGGCGGGGGGCTGGCCGGGGTGCACGTGGCCGAGGACCTGGCGGCGGCGGCGGAGTGGATATGCGGATTCTCATCGTCAAGCTGAGCGCCCTCGGGGACGTGGTCCAGGCGCTGCCGGTCCTGGCGGCGCTGCGCCGCGCCTTTCCCGCCGCCGCCGTGGACTGGGTGGTGGGAGAGGCCGCGGCGGGACTCCTCGATGGGCACCCGATGCTCGACCGCGTGATCGTCTACCCCCGCCGGCGGTGGGGCGGGGCGGTGCGGCGGCCGGGCCGCTGGCCCGGGCTCGCCGGGGAGCTGCGGGCCTTTCTCCGCCGGCTCCGGGCCGCCCGGTACGACGTGGTTCTCGAACTCCAGGGGCTCCTCAAGAGCGGGTTGGTGGCCGCCGCCACCCGGAGCCCCCGCAAGGTGGGATTCGCGGGCGGGCGCGAGGGCAGTTCCCTCTTCCTCACCGAGCGCCTGCCGCCCTACGACCCGGACGAGCACGCCGTGCTGCGCTACCTGCGCCTGGCCCGGCACCTCGGGGCGCCCGGCGGGCCGCCGGAGTTTCCCCTCAACGCCGGGCCCGCGGCGGAGCGGGAGGCCCTGGACCTTCTGGCCGCCGGCGGGTACCATTCGCCTCGTCACCTGGTCCTGGTGCCCGGTACGGTGTGGCCCACCAAGCGCTGGACTCCTTCGGGATTCGCCCGGGTGGCCGAGTTCGCCGCCCGGGAGCGGGGCCTGCTCCCGGTGGTGGTGGGGGGCGCCGGGGACCGGGGCCTGGCCCGGGCCATCCGGGACGAGGCCCGTGTGGACGTGGCCGACCTCACCGGCCGCACCACCCTGCCCCAGCTGGCGGCCCTCTTCCGGCGGGCCCGGGCGGTGGTGAGCACCGACACCGGGCCCATGCACCTGGCGGCCGCCGCCGGGGCACCGGTGGTGGCGCTCTTCGGCCCCACGGCCCCGTGGCGGACGGGGCCCTTCGGGGAGGGACACGTGGTCGTCCGGCGAGGGCTCGCCTGCAGCCCATGTTTCCGGCGCCGCTGCGCAGATCCCCGGTGCATGGAGGAAATCGGGGCGGCGGAGGTCTGCGCCGCCGTGGACCGTGTATTGGCCGCCGGGGCGGCGGCCCCGGGAGAAGGAGGAATCCGATGACACCCCTCGGCATCAGCGAGGAACTGCTCGAGATCCTGGCGTGCCCCGCCTGCAAGGGGCCCGTGGTCCCGTCGGAGGCGGACTCCGCCCTGGTGTGCCGCCGGTGCCGGCTCGCCTACGAGGTCCGGGACGGGATCCCCGTGATGCTGGTGGAGGAGGCGAGGCCCCTGGAGGGCGAGGCGGGAGATGACGCCTGAAGTGGACCTCGGGGCCCTGGCAGAGGCCGTCCCCCGCTTTCGGGACCTCCGGCTCCTGGTGGTGGGGGACCTCATGCTGGACCAGTTCGTCTGGGGGGAGACCTCCCGCATCTCCCCCGAGGCCCCGGTCCCCGTGGTGGAGGTCCAGCAGGAGACCTTCCTCCTCGGCGGGGCGGCCAACGTGGCCCACAATCTCCGGGCACTCGGCGCGGGGGTGCTCCTGGCCGGGGTGGTGGGCCGGGACGGAACCGGCCGGCGGCTCCGGGAGCTGGCCGAGGCGGAGGGGATCGACGTCCGGGGGGTGGTGGCGGACGGCCGGGGTACGACCCTGAAGACCCGGGTCCTGGCCCGGGGCCAGCAGGTGGTGCGCGTGGACCGGGAGAGCCGGAAGCCACCCGATCCCCGGGCCGCCGCCGGCCTCGAGGCCTTTGTCTCGGCCGCTGCGGGCGAGGTGGACGCCGTCGTGGTCTCGGACTACGCCAAGGGCGTGGTCACGGCGGCGGTGATGGCGGCCCTCGGGGCGGCGTGCCGGGCGGCGGCCGTCCCGCTGCTGGTGGACCCGAAGCCCGCCAACGCGGACCTCTACCTCGGGGTGGACATCGTCACGCCCAACCGGCGCGAGACGGAGGCCCTCTCCGGCGTCTCCCTCGCCGGGCCCGGGAGGGTCGAAGAAGCGGGCCGCCGAATCCACCGGCGGCTCGACACCCGGGCCGTGCTCATGACCCTGGGCGGAGAGGGCATGGCGCTCTGGGAGCCGGAGGCCGGGCTCTTCACCATCCCCACCATGGCCCGGGAGGTCTACGACGTCACCGGCGCCGGCGACACGGTGGTGGCCGCCCTGGCCCTGGCCCTGGCCGACGGGCGCAGCTTCCGCGAGGGCGCGGTGCTGGCCAACGCGGCGGCCGGCGTGGTGGTGGGCAAGGTGGGCACCGCCACCGTGTCCCCGGCGGAACTGGCCTCGGTGCTCGCCGGCGGCGTCCGGGAGGGGGCGTGAGCATCCTCGGCCAGCCGCCTCCCGCCAAGCCCGTGGCGGGGCTCCTCTTCCGGGACCCCGGGTGGGTGGAGCGGGTGCGGCGCGCCCTGGGGGAGCACCTGGGGGCCGCGGATCTCGCCGGCAAGCCGTTCCCCTTCGACTGCACAGATTACTACGAGGGCGAGTTCGGCCCGGGGCTCTCCCGGGCCTTCGTCGGTTTCGAGCGCCTGGTCCCCCAGGACTACCTCAAGGACTTCAAGCTGCTCTGCCATGCCCTCGAGCGGCGCTGGAGCGAGGACGGTCGCCGCCGGGTCAACATCGACCCCGGCCTCTTGACCGCCGAGCGCCTGGTGGTGGCCACGGGGAAGAACTACAGCCACCGGGTCTACCTCGGAGAGGGGGTTTTCGCCGACCTTCAACTGGTCTATTATCAGGGGTCGTTCCAGCCCCTGCCCTGGACCTACGCGGACTACAAGCGGCCCGACGTGGTCGCCTTCTGGAACCGGGCGCGGTCGGGCTACCTCGGGGCGCTCGGCCGGGCCCGTCGCCGGTGAGACCGCTCCCTGGAGGAAGATGCCCAGAAGCATGACGACATACGCCCGGGCCCGGTCCGAGGGCGCGGCCGTCGAGGTCGACATGGAGCTTCGCTCGGTCAACGGGCGCTACTGCGACGTGCAGGTGCGCCTTCCGCGGTGGCTCCTCCCCTTCGAGGACCGGGTACGGAAGCGCGTGCAGGCGGCGCTCGGGCGGGGCCGGGTGGATGTCACCGTCCAGGTGGGCGGGGCGGCCCTGGCCGGCCCCGAGTTCGTGCCCAACACGGGGCTCGTCCAGGCCTACCTCCGGGCCGCCGGGGCCCTGGCCGAGGAGTGTGGCCTGGCCGGCGGGCTGGAGCTGCGGGACGTGCTCGGCATCCTGAAGGACGCCGTGGAGGCCAGGGAGGCCGAGCCCGACGCCGAGGCCGCCTGGCCCGTGGTGGCAGAGGCCCTCGAGCGCTTGCTGGCGGAGGCCCAGGAGGCGGCCCGGCGGGAGGGCGAGGCCCTCAAGGCCGATCTCGACCTCCGGCTGGACCGGGTGGAGGCGTGGCTGGAGGCCATCGACCGGCGGCGGCGGGACCACCTCCGGGCGGCCCAGGAGGCCCTCCGGGAACGGGTGGAGCGGCACCTGGCCGAAACACGCCTGGACCCGGCCCGGATCGCCCAGGAGGCGGCTTTCCTGGCCGACCGGCTCGACATCACGGAAGAGGTGGTCCGCGCCCGGAGCCATCTGGCGCAGTTCCGGGAGCTGCTCGCCTCCGACGAACCGGTGGGTCGCCGGCTCGACTTTCTCCTCCAGGAGCTCTTCCGGGAGGTGAACACCATGGCGTCGAAGTCCGCCGACGCGGAGATCAGCCGCCTGGTGGTGGACATCAAGGGCGAGCAGGAGAAGATGCGCGAGCAGGTCCAGAACCTGGTCTGATCGGCGTCCCGGTGTTTCAGGTTCCCGGGGGGTGTTTCGACCCCGGGTGGTTTGAGGGGTGCCCGCCCGGGCCGGTGGTGGCCGCGCCCGGGCGGGTGGGGGTAAAGATATGAAACCGAGAAAGGAGTCTCGATCCATGGAATGCAGGTGCAAGCTACTCAATATCGGCTTCGGCAACTCCGTGGTGGCCGACCGGATCGTCGCCATCGTGAACCCCTCCTCGGCGCCCATGAAGCGCCTTCGCGAGGAGGCCAAGCAGAACAGCCGCCTCATCGACGCCACCCAGGGCCGCCGGACCCGTTCCATCATCGTCACGGACAGCAACCACGTGGTGCTGTCGGCCATCCAGGCGGAGACCATCGCCCAGCGGCTCACCTCCGACCTCTTTTCCAAGGCGGAGGAGAAGGATCCCCGTTGAGGCCCGCCCCTGGCCGGGAGTGGAGGCAATGGAGGGGGACCTCTTCGTGATCTCGGCGCCGTCCGGCGCCGGGAAGACCACCCTGTGCCGGCGGCTCCTCGCCGAGGTCGCCGGCCTCGACTTTTCCGTCTCCCACACCACCCGGCCGCCGCGGCCGGGCGAGGTCGACGGCCGCGATTACCACTTCGTGGACCGGGAGGTCTTCGAGGCCATGCGGGCCCGGGGGGACTTCCTCGAGTGGGCCGAGGTCCACGGGAACCTCTACGGGACCTCCCGCCAGGCCGTTTCCGCGGCCTTGGCGGCCGGCCGTGACGTCCTGCTCGACATCGACGTCCAGGGCGCCCGGGAGATCCGCCGGGTGTTTCCCGGCGCGTGCTACGTCTTCATCCTGCCGCCGTCCCTGGAGGCCCTGGAGGCCCGGCTCCGCGGCCGGGGCAGCGAGGACGAGGCGGCCGCGGCCCTTCGCCTCGCCAACGCCCGCCGGGAGCTCCACGCCGCCTCGGAGTACGATTACGTGGTGGTGAACGACGAACTCGACGCCGCCTGCGAGGGCCTCCGGGCCATCGTCACGGCCCGCCGCCTGCGGTCGGCCCGGGTGCTGGCCGCCCCCGGGCTCCGGGCGGCCCTGGGCCTGGGGTGAAGGGACGCCGCGCCGGCCGGGGCGGTTCCGGGCGATCCGGGACGGCCCCGGTGCTCGTCTGGGGGCGCCATCCCGTCCGGGAGTGCCTCCGGGCCAGGCCCGGGGCGGCCGTTCGGCTCCTGGTGGTGCCGTCCTTCGGGCGCCGCCGGGACCAGGCCGCGCTTCTCGCCCTGGCGGAGCGGACCGGATGCCCGGTGGAGCATGCGGAACCGACGCAGGCGGGGGTCCCGCCGGGGGCGGTCCACCAGGGCGTGGCCCTCGAGGTGCGGCCCTTCTGGTGGCGGGGCCTCGAGGAGCTGCCGGCTCTGTGGGGCGCCGCCCGGCCGCTGGTCGTGGTCTGCGACCAGGTCACGGACCCGGGCAATCTCGGGGCGCTCATCCGTTCGGCCGCCGGCCTCGGGGCCCAGGCCGTCCTCCTGCCCCGGCGGCGCAACGTCCCGGTCACCGGGCACGTCTTCAAGGCCTCGGCCGGGGCCGTGGCCCACGTGGCCCTGGTGGAGGTGGACAACGTGGCGCGCACCCTCGAGGTCCTCAAGGAGATGGGGCTCTGGGTGGCGGGGCTGGACCCGGCCGGGCCGGCCGCGGTATGGGCCGTCGACCTGGTGCGGCCCCTGGCCCTCGTGGTGGGGTCCGAGGGCCGGGGCCTCCGTGTCCTGGTCCGCCGGGCCTGCGATCTCCTCCTCGCCGTGCCGCAGGCAGGGGGGACCGCGTCCCTGAACGTGGCCGTGGCCCTCGGCGCGGCCCTCTACGAAGTCCGGCGGCAGTGGGCCGCTGCGGGGGGCGGGCCGTGAGCGGGCTCCTGTCGGCCTACCGGTGGGCGAGCCGGGCGGCCTACCTCCCGGCCGCGCCACTGCTCCGGGCCCGGGCCGGCCGCACTCCACGGGGCTTCCTGGCGGGGCGGCTGGGTCTCGAGGCCGGGGAACCGCTTCGCCCCGACCTCTGGATTCACGCGGTCTCCGTGGGGGAGGTGGCGGTGGCCGAGGCGGTGGTGGCGGCCCTGGACCGGCGCGGCGGCGGCCTCGACATCGTGGTTTCCTGCGGGACGCCCGCGGGCTGGGACCGCGCGCGGGACCGCCTCGGCGGGCGGTGCCGGGTGGTGGGCTACCCCCTCGACTTTCCGCAGGTGGTGGCCCGGGCCCTCCGCCGCCTTCGCCCCAGGGTCTACGCGGCGGTGGAGGCGGAGCTTTGGCCGAATCTCTTGCTCTCGGTCCGCCGCTCCGGGGCACGGACCGTGCTGCTCAACGGCCGGATCTCCGCCCGATCCTACCCGGCGTACCGCCGGATCCGTTCCTTGACGCGGCCCCTGCTCCAGGGATTTGATCGGGTCTGCGCCATCTCCGGCCGGCACGCGGAACGCCTTCAGGCCCTCGGGGCCCCGCCGGACCGGGTCGTGGTCACCGGCAACGCCAAGTTCGAGGGTCTCCTCGACCGCCCGGATCCAGGTGCGGCCGCCGCCGTCCGTTCCCGGCTCGGGGTGGAAGGGGCGGTGCCGGTCTGGGTGGCGGGGAGCCTCCGCAAGGGGGAGGAGGGGCCCGCGCTGGACGCCTTTTGCCGGCTCCGCGGCCGGTGGCCCGGCCTCGTCCTCTGTCTCGTCCCGCGGCACCTGGAGCGCGTGGGGCGCTGCCACCGGGCGGCGCGCCGCCGCGGCCTCGAGGCCGTGGACTGGTCCCGCCTGCCGGGGAAGACGGCGCCCGTGGTGGTGGTGGACGAGATCGGGCCCCTCTTCGACCTCTACGGCACGGCCCGGGTGGCCTTCGTCGGGGGGTCCCTGGCGCCCAAGGGCGGCCAGAACCTCATGGAGCCGGCGGCCTGGGGGTGCCCGGTCGTCTACGGGCCCCACACGGAGAACTTCGAGGACGCCCGGGCGGCCCTGGATGCCGCCGGGGGCGGGATGGAGGTGCGGGACGCCGGGACCCTGGCGGCGGCGGTGGACCGCCTGCTGGCGGACCCCGGCCGACGCGACGAGATGGGGCGGCGGGCCCGGGCCGCCCTGGAAGGCTTGGCCGCCGGCGCGGCCGAGCGCCAGGCCGACGTCCTTCTCCGGGCCCTGGGTCCGGCCTGATTCACCGCCTTGCCGTGAAATCTCCCCGGAAGGGTGCCGCCCTCGGCGGCCTGGGGTAATATTGTGGGATATGGCGCCGTCTCCGGCCGCCGGCATGCCGCGGGCGGCGCACGGGCCGTGGCACCCCCGCCGCCGGCGCTTGAGGGCCGGGGCGCGGCCGGTTAAGCTTGACGACCAGGTGGGGAAGGAGCGGGCATGGCCGGAACGGACGTCGACAGCCACCGGGAGGCCTACTTCCGGGCCCTGGTGGAGGCCATGGAAGACTTGGCCTACGTGTGCGGCCGGGATTTCGCCATCGAGTACATGAATCCGGCCATGGAGCGTTACCTCGGGCGGTCCGCCCTCGGGGAGCCCTGCCACAGGGCCTTTTTTCAATCCGACGTCCCCTGTGCCTGGTGCCGGCACGGCGAGGTGCTCGGCGGGCGGACGGTCCGGCACGAGATCACCTGCCCGCGCGACGGCCGGGTCTACGCCGTCACCTGCACGCCGGTTCGGGCGGGTGTCCGGCTTTCCAGCCTGAACATCCTCCACGACATCACCTCGCTTCGGCACACCCAGGCGGAGTTGGAAAAGACCAACGCCCAGCTGCTCCAGGCCCAGAAGATGGAGGCCATGGGGACCCTGGCCGGCGGCATCGCCCACGACTTCAACAATCTCCTCGCCGGGGTCCTCGGCGCCGCCTCCGTCTTGAAGACGCTGATCCCGGAAGAGGGCGAGGCTCAACGCTACCTCTCCTTCATCGAGACCGCCGGGGAACGGGGCGCCGACCTCTGCCGTCGCCTCCTCACCTTCTCCCGCCGCGGCCGGGGCGAGGCCCGGGCCGTGGACCTCAACCGGTGCGTGGACAACGTGGTGTCGCTCCTGTCCGAGACGGTGGACCGGGGCATCGAGCTGGAGGTCGCTTGCGAGCCCGGCCTGGCCCCGGTCTTCGGGGATCCCGCCCTGGTGGAGCAGGTGCTCATGAATCTCGCCATCAACGCGGTCCAGGCCATGGGGGGCACCAGTTGCGGCAAGGCCGGGGGGCGGCTCGCCCTCGAGACCTTCTCCGTGGAGCCGGGGACCCGGCTGCCGGACGGGACACGGGTGGGGGCCGACGAGGCATACGTGGCCGTGCGGGTGACCGACACCGGCTGCGGCATGCCGGAAGGCATCCGTTCCCGGATCTTCGACCCCTTCTTCACCACCAAGGAGCCGGGGAAGGGGACCGGGCTCGGCCTGGCGGTGGTCTACGGCGTGGTGCAGGACCATGGGGGGCAGGTGGAGGTGGAGAGCCGGCCGGGGGAGGGCTCCTCCTTCACGGTCTATCTCCCGCGGGCCGACCACGAGGCGGCGCCCGCGGCCAAGACCGCGCCGCGGCCGGGTGGCTCGCCCAAGGGCGTGGGCACCATCCTGGTGGTGGACGACGAGCCCATGCTCCTGGAACTCTTGGCCGACGTCCTCGGGCGGGCGGGTTACGAGGTCCTCACGGCTGGAGACGGCGTCGAGGCGTTGAGGGTCTACGAGGCGGCCGGGGGCGGGGTGGACCTCGTGGTGCTGGACGTCATGATGCCCGGGATGAACGGGCTGGAGGTCTTCCGGCGGCTGCGGGAGATGGACCCGAAGGTCCAGGTCCTCTTCGCCAGCGGGTACGCCCAGGATTCCCAGATGCGCCGGGCCCTGGACGAGGGCGCCTGCGGTTTCATCGCCAAGCCCTTCTCCGTGGTGGAACTCGGCGTCAAGGTCCGCCGGGCCCTCAAGGGACGGCGGGGCCGCGCCCGTTCGCGCCGCTCAGGCGCCTCTTGAGGCTGCCGCCTCGAAGTCCGCGTCGCCGGTCAGCCGGCCGTAGATCACGGCGAGGCCCAGCAGCGTGAGGTGGGGAATCACCCGCTCGATCCGAGGGCAGAGCGGGGCCATCACTTCGGCGAGGCCGCCGGTGGCCACCACCCGGGGACGGGCCTCGAACTCCTCTTCCAGCTTCTGGATGATCCCGGCCGTCAGCCCCGCGAATCCGTAGCCCATCCCCGCCTGCAGGGCGCTGGCGGTGTCTTGGGCCAGGGCGATCGCCGGGACCTTGGTCACGTCCACCTTGGGCAGGCGCGCGGTGCGCCGGAAGAGGCCCTCCGCGGCGGAGAGGACCCCGGGGGCGATGGCCCCGCCGAGGTATTCCCCCCGGGGAGAGACACAATCGAAGGTGGTGGCGGTGCCGTAGTCCACCACGATGAGGGCGTCGCCAAAGATCTGGTAGGCCGCCACCGCGTTGACGAGGCGGTCGGCGCCGACCTCGTGGGGACGGCGGTACCGGATGGGCATCCCCACCGGTGTCTCGGCGTCGACCGCCAGGGCCTCCCGGCCGAGGTGGCGGCGGGCGAAGTCTTCCCAGGCCCGGCGGACCGGCGGAACCACGCAGGCCAGGATGAGGGCGGCCCCGGCGCCGAACCCGTGCCCGGCGAGACGGAAGAGCGGCACGAGGCCGGCGGCCAGGGCGTCGGCCGTGTCGTCCTGCCGGGTCGGCAGCCGCCACCGGGCGAGGAGCCGCCCTGCCTCGAAGAGCCCTATCACGGTGTGGGTGTTGCCCACGTCCACCGCGAGTAGCCTGTCCGGCGGGGTCACCTTTTCCATGGGGCCAGGTTACCGCGCCGCGGGCGGGCAGGGAAGATGTCCCCTCTCGGGACGCGGCATCCGGAAGGGCCCGCTCCCCGGCGAATGCCGGTGGGCAGGGGGTTGACAAGGAAAGGGGAACCCTGTATTACATGCAGGCTTTGTTTTTGGCGCGCCTCGTTTTGTCCCTTCGTGGGGGCCAAACGGGGGTGGTGCCGTCTTGCATCGAGCCGGGAGGGGCCTTCCCGCCGGCCCCAGGAGAGGAGTGACGGATGCCGACCATCAACCAACTGGTCCGCAAGGGCCGCAGACAGGTCAAGAAGAAGAACAAGGCGCCGGCCCTGGATGCCTGTCCACAGCGCCGGGGCGTGTGCACCCGCGTCTATACCACCACGCCGAAGAAGCCCAACTCGGCCCTTCGGAAGGTGGCTCGTGTCCGTTTGACCAACGGGGTGGAGGTGACGTCCTATATCCCCGGCATCGGGCACAATCTCCAGGAGCACTCGGTGGTGCTCATCCGCGGCGGCCGCGTCAAGGACCTGCCCGGTGTCCGCTACCATATCATCCGCGGCACCCTCGACGCGCTGGGGGTGGCGGATCGCAAGAAGGCCAGGTCCAAGTACGGCACGAAGCGGCCGAAGTAGTCCGTCCGCCGCCGGAGCGGCGCAACCGGAACGGGTAGGGAAGCGATGCCCAGAAGAAGAGAAGTTCCAAAGCGGATCGTCCCGCCGGACCCGAAGTTCAACAGCGTCCTGGTGGCGAAGTTCATCAACGGGCTCATGCGCCGGGGCAAGAAGAGCCTGGCGCGCCGGATCTTCTACGACGCCATGGAACTCGTCGAGCGGCGGGCCAAGGAGGATCCCCTGAAGGTCTTCAACCAGGCCATGGAGAACGTAAAGCCCGCGGTGGAAGTCCGGTCGCGCCGGGTGGGCGGTGCCACCTACCAGGTGCCCGTGGAGGTGCGGCCGAACCGGCGCCAGGCCCTCGCCATCCGCTGGCTGGTGGGTTTCGCCCAGAAGCGGGGGGAGAAGACCATGTCGCAGCGCCTGGCCGCCGAGATCCTGGAGGCCTACCAGAAACGGGGCGCCGCGTTCAAGAAGAAGGAAGACACGCACCGGATGGCCGAGGCCAACAAGGCCTTCGCCCATTACCGCTGGTAGCGGCGGCCCGCGGACCGGGGCGCGCCCGGCCGAAGCCGGGCGCCGAGGTCGGGTACGCGTCGGCTGCATCTCACAACTTTTCGCCCAGGGGAGGATCCCCGGCAGACAGGGGAGGACAGAACCATGAGCAAGAAGAAGTTCGAGCGTACGAAGCCGCACGTGAACGTGGGGACGATTGGTCACATTGACCATGGGAAGACGACGTTGACGTCGGCGATCACGGCGGTGCTGTCGAAGAAGGGGTGGGCGGATCACACGCCGTTTGAGGAGATTGACAAGGCGCCGGAGGAGCGGGAGCGCGGTATCACGATTGCGACGGCGCACGTGGAGTACGAGACGGAGAAGCGGCACTACGCGCACGTGGATTGTCCGGGTCACGCGGACTACATCAAGAACATGATCACGGGTGCGGCGCAGATGGACGGTGCGATTTTGGTGGTGGGCGCCGACGACGGTCCGATGCCGCAGACGCGGGAGCACATCTTGTTGGCGCGGCAGGTGGGAGTTCCTGCGATTGTGGTGTTTTTGAACAAGTGTGACATGGTGGACGATCCGGAGCTGATCGAGCTGGTGGAGTTGGAGCTTCGGGAGCTGTTGAGCAAGTATGAGTTTCCGGGCGACGACGTTCCGATCATCAAGGGGAGCGCGTTGGAGGCGCTGAACAATCCGGAGGACGAGGAGAAGACGAAGTGCATCTGGGAGTTGATGGATGCGCTGGACAATTTTATCCCGGAGCCCGAGCGTGACGTGGACAAGCCGTTTTTGATGCCCATTGAGGACGTTTTCAGCATCAGCGGTCGGGGGACGGTGGTGACGGGTCGAGTGGAGCGGGGTGTGATCCACGTGGGGGACGAGGTGGAGATAGTGGGTCTTCGTCCGACGCAGAAGACGACGTGCACGGGTCTCGAGATGTTTCGGAAGCTTTTGGACGAGGGTCGTGCGGGTGACAACATAGGTGTATTGCTTCGGGGTACGAAGCGTGACGAGGTGGAGCGTGGTCAGGTGGTGGCGAAGCCTGGGTCGATCACGCCGCACACGCGGTTCAAGGCGGAGGTTTACATTTTGAGCAAGGAGGAGGGGGGGCGGCACACGCCGTTTTTTGCGGGGTATCGTCCGCAGTTTTATTTTCGGACGACGGACGTGACGGGTGTGGTGACGCTTCCGGAGGGTGTGGAGATGGTGATGCCGGGGGACAACGTGGCGATGGAGGTGCAGTTGATTCAGCCGATCGCCATGGAGGAGGGTCTCCGATTTGCGATCCGCGAGGGCGGCCGCACGGTGGGCGCCGGCGTCGTCAGCGCCATCCTCGAGTAACAAGGAGGGGCGGCGCGCCCCGACGAGCCACGAGAGAGGCATCGAACGATGATGATCCCCACGCAGCGCATCCGCATCCGCCTCAAGGCGTACGATCACAAGCAGCTGGACCAGTCCGTGGGCGAGATCGTGGATACCGCGAAGCGGACGGGGGCCCGGGTCGCGGGCCCCATTCCCCTGCCCACGGCCATCAGCCGCTACACGGTGTTGCGCTCTCCCCACGTGGACAAGAAGTCCAGGGAGCAGTTCGAGGTCCGGACGCACAAGCGGCTCGTGGACATCCTCGAGCCCACCCAGCAGACCATCGACGCCCTGATGAAGCTCGAGTTGTCCGCCGGTGTGGACGTGGAGATCAAGCTGTAGGGTGAAAAGGACGGATCCATGGCTGGTCTGAAAGGCATGATGGGGCGGAAACTCGGCATGACCCGCGTCTTCGCGGAAGACGGCCGTGCCGTCCCGGTCACCGTGATCGAGGTCGGCCCGTGCACGGTGCTCCAGAAGAAGACCGAGGCCCGGGAAGGCTACAATGCCCTCCAGCTCGGTTTCGGGCGGCGCTCCAAGCGGCGCCTGACCCGGCCCGTGGCGGGGCACCTGAAGAAGGCCGGCGTCGAAGAGGCCTTCGCCTTCATCCGGGAGGTCCGGGTGGACGATCCGGGCGCCTTCGAGGTGGGCCAGGTGTTGACGCTGGCGGACCTCGACCTCCGCGAGCTGGTGGATGTCACCGGCCAGAGCAAGGGCCGCGGCTATGCCGGCGTGGTGCGGCGCTGGGGTTTCCACCGCGGGCCCATGGGGCACGGATCGAAGCATCACCGGGCCATCGGGTCGGCCGGGATGAGCGCCACGCCCTCCAGGGTCCTCAAGGGGAAACGCATGCCGGGCCGCCTGGGCGGGGATCGCCGCACGGTGCGCAACCTCCTCGTGGTGGACACGCGGCCCGAGGAGAATCTCCTCTTGGTCCGCGGCAGCGTTCCGGGCGCCGTCAACCAGCTGGTCACCGTGAAATGCAAGTAAAAGGAGATCCACCGGTTATGGCCACCCTGGCGGTTTACGATGCGGACCGGAACAAGGTCGGAGAGCTGGAAGTGAGCGACGACGTCTTCGGCGTGGTCGTCAAGGAGGGGGTCCTCCACGAGGTGGTCCAGTGGCAGCGTGCCAAGCGGCGGGCCGGCACCGCCTCCACCAAGGGCCGGGGCGAGGTCAGTGGCGGCGGCCGAAAGCCCTGGCGGCAGAAAGGCACCGGCCGGGCCCGTGCGGGGAGCGTGCGTTCTCCCCTGTGGCGCCACGGGGGCGTGGTCTTCGGCCCGAAGCCCCGTGATTACGGCTACGCGCTGCCCAAGAAGGTCCGGCGCCTGGCCCTGCGCATGGCCCTCAGCGACAAGCTCCGGTCCGACCGGATCACGGTGCTCCGGGGATTCGGCCTCGAGCGGATCAAGACGAAGGACATGGCGGCGTTGCTTCGCCGTTTCGAGGTGGAGAAGGCGGTCATCGTCATCGACGGCCGGGACGAGGTCGTGGAACTGTCGGCCCGGAACCTTCCCAACGTGAAGGTGCTCCCCCAGGACGGGCTCAACGTCTACGACCTGCTCAGGTACGAGCACGTGATCCTGCACGAGCCGGCGGTGGCGCGGATCCAGGAGAGGTTGCAGCCATGAGCGGCCACCACGACATACTCAAGGCCCCGCTGATCACCGAGAAGTCCACGCTCCTCAAGGAGACCTCGGAGCAGGTGGTCTTCCGGGTGGATCGGCGCGCCAACAAGATCCAGGTCAGGCAGGCGGTGGAGGCCCTGTTCAATGTGAAGGTGCAGTCCGTCCGGATGGTCAACGTCAAGGGGAAGCCCAAGCGGATGGGCCGGCACTTCGGCCGGCGCTCCGCCACCAAGAAGGCCATCGTCCGCCTTCGGCCCGGCGACCGCATCGACTTCTTCGAAGGCGTGTAGAGGAGCGACCGATGCCCGTCAGAAAGTACAAGCCGGTATCCCCGGGCCGACGTGACATGACCGTCCTGGTGGATCCCGATCTCACCCGGAAGGAACCGGAGCGGTCCCTGGTCCGCCCCCTCAAGCGGTCCGGCGGCCGGAACGTCTACGGCCGGGTCACCGCCCGGCGCCGGGGCGGGGGGCACAAGCGCAAGTACCGCGTCATCGACTTCCGGCGCGACAAGCTGGATGTGCCCGCCAAGGTGGCCGCCATCGAGTACGATCCCAACCGGTCGTCTCGAATCGCCCTGCTCCATTACGCGGACGGGGAGAAGCGCTACATCCTCGCCCCCCACGGGCTCAAGGTGGGCGATGCCGTGGTCTCCGGCGAGGCCGTGGACGTCAAGCCCGGCAACTCCATGCCGCTCCGGAGTATGCCGCTCGGCACCCTGGTCCACAACGTGGAACTCCGGCCGGGCAAGGGCGGCCAGATCGTCCGCGGGGCCGGCACCTCCGCCCAGGTGATGGCCAAGGAGGGGCGCTACGTGCAGTTGCGCCTTCCCAGCGGCGAGGTCCGCATGTTCCTCGACACCTGCCGCGCCACGGTGGGGCAGGTGGGCAACCTCGACCACGAGAACGTCTCCCTGGGCAAGGCGGGACGCTCGCGGTGGCTTGGCCGCCGGCCCAGGGTCCGCGGCGTGGCCATGAACCCCGTGGACCATCCCATGGGCGGCGGCGAGGGGCGGTCCTCCGGCGGGCGCCATCCCTGCAGCCCGTGGGGCATGCCGACCAAGGGGTACCGGACCCGGAAGAAGAAGCCCAGCGACCGCTTCATTGTGCGGCGCCGCCGGAAGTAAGCGGAGGACACCAGCGTGCCTAGATCAGTCAAGAAAGGACCCTTCGTCGACGCCCACCTCCTGGAGAAGGTGCAGAGGGCCCGCGAGACCAAGGACCGGCGGGTCATCAAGACGTGGTCCCGGCGTTCCACCATCCTGCCCGAGATGGTGGGCATGACCTTCGCGGTGCACAACGGGCGCAAGTTCATCCCGGTCTTCGTGACCGAGAACATGGTCGGTCACAAGCTCGGGGAGTTTTCGCCCACCCGGACTTTCTACGGCCATGCCGCCGGGAAGAAGTCCAAGGTGGGACGGAAGTAGGGAGCGACCATGGAAGCCAAGGCAGTGGCTCGATATCTCAGGGTGTCCCCCCGGAAGGCCCGGTTGGTGGCCGACACGGTCCGCGGCAAGCCGGTCTCCGAGGCCATCTACACCTTGTCTTTCACGCCCCGGAAGGCCGCGCGGCTCATCAAGAAGGTCCTCGAGTCCGCCGTGGCCAACGCCGACCAGAATCCGAGCATCGACGTGGATACCCTCTACGTGAAGCAGATTCTCGTGGACCAGGGTCCGCAGCTCAAGCGCTGGCGGCCCCGGGCCATGGGCCGGGCGTATGGGATCCGCCATCGCCTGTCCCACATCACCGTGGTTCTCGACGAAGCCTAAGGGCGCAGGAGGGGGTTTTGGGACAGAAAGTCAATCCCGTGGGGCTGAGACTCAAGGTCATCCGGACCTGGGATTCCCGCTGGTTCGCTGAGAAGGGGGTTGCCGACCTCGTGTACGAGGATCACCTGGTCCGGACCTACGTGAAGGAGAAGGTGGCCCACGCGGGGATCTCCAAGATCGAGATCGAGCGGGCGGCGCAGCGGCTGCGCCTCAAGATCCACACGGCCCGGCCCGGGATCGTGATCGGCAAGAAGGGGGTCGAGATCGAGGCCCTCAAGAAGGGCGTGGAGAAGCTGGTGAAGCGGCCGGTGGCCATCGACATCGTCGAGGTCCGGCGGCCCGAGGTGGACGCCCAGCTGGTGGCCGAGAACGTGGCGGGGCAGCTGGTGCGGCGGATCGCCTTCCGCCGGGCCATGAAGCGGGCCGTCTCCATGGCCCTGAAGTTCGGCGCACAGGGGGTTCGGATCGCCTGCGCCGGCCGGCTCGGCGGCGCCGAGATGTCCCGGCGCGAGTGGTACCGGGAGGGACGGGTCCCGCTCCATACCCTGCGGGCCGACATCGACTACGGGTTCGCCGAGGCCAAGACCACCTACGGCGTCATCGGGGTGAAGGTCTGGATCTTCAAGGGCGAGGTCCTGCCGGAGAAGGAGGCGGAGGCGGCGGCGCTCGGGATCTAGTTCCTCCCGCCCGACGCCTTGATGCTGCGAGGCACCCATGCTGAGTCCAAAAAAGGTCAAGTACCGCAAGCAACAGAAGGGGCGCGTCCGGGGTGTGGCCCATCGTGGCAACACCCTGGCCTTCGGCGACTACGGTCTCAAGGCCCTCGGGCGCGGGCGGATCACCGCCCGGCAGATCGAGGCCGCCCGTATCGCCATCACCCGCCACGTGCGGCGCGGCGGCAAGATCTGGATCCGCTTCTTCCCCGACAAGCCCGTCTCCAAGAAGCCGGCGGAGACCCGCATGGGCAAGGGGAAGGGCAGCGTCGAGGAGTGGGTGGCGGTGGTCAAGCCCGGGCGCATCCTCTACGAGATGGAAGGCGTCTCCGAGGACCTGGCCAGGGAGGCCCTGCGGCTGGCCCAGCAGAAATTGCCCATCCCCACGAAGATCGTGGCCAGGAGTGAACAGCTATGACCAGCGCGAAGGAACTTCGGGAGCTGAGCCTCGAGGAACTCGCCGCCCGAGAGGCCGAATTGCGGCAGGAGCTCTTCAATCTCCGGTTTCAGACCGCGACGCACCAGCTCGAGAATCCCATGCGGATCCGGTCCGTGCGCCGGACCATCGCCAGGGTGAAGACCATCCTGCAGGAGAGGCGCCGCGGCGTGTCGGCCGGTGGGCCCGGGAGTGAGGCATGAACAGCGAGAAGGGACAGAGGCGGACGCTCGTCGGGGTGGTGACGAGCGACAAGATGGACAAGGGCGTGGTCGTGCTGGTCCGGCGCCGGTTCCGGCATCCCATCTACGGCAAATACGTCTTGCGGCACAAGAAGTACATGGCCCACGATCCCGCCAACGACTGCCGCAGCGGTGACACCGTCATGATCGAGGAACACCGCCCCGTCAGCCGGCGCAAGCGTTGGCGGGTCAAACAGATTCTGGAGCGCGCCGTCTGATCCGGCGCGCGGCGAGGGGAAGCTCGGCATGATCCAGCAGGAATCCATGCTCAACGTGGCGGACAACTCCGGGGCCAAGCGGGTGCTCTGCATCCGCGTGCTCGGGGGGACCGGCCGGCGTTATGCCCGGATCGGCGACGTCATCGTGGTGTCCGTCAAGGAGGCGCTGCCCAATTCCAAGGTGAAGAAGGGCGACGTGGCCAAGGCGGTGATCGTCCGGACGCGGAAGGAGATCCAGCGGGGTGACGGCTCCTCCATCCGCTTCGACGAGAACGCCGCCGTCCTCATCAACCAGTACGGAGAGCCCGTCGGGACCCGGATCTTCGGACCGGTGGCCCGGGAGCTCAGGGCCAAGCGCTACATGAAGATCATCTCGTTGGCGCCCGAGGTCCTCTGACAGGTGCAGCCGATGAAACGGGTCAAGACATACCTCAGGAAGAACGACCGCGTGATGGTCATCGCGGGCAAGGACAAGGGAAAGGCCGGGCGGATCCTCTCCATCCTGACCAAGAAGGGCCGCGCCACCGTGGAGGGGGTCAACATCATCAAGCGGCACACCCGTCCCGGTCCCGGCTCCCAGGGGGGCATCATCGAGAAGGAAGGTCCCGTCCACCTGTCGAACCTCATGCTCATCTGCGACAAGTGCACGGATCCCGTGCGCATCCGGTGGAAGGTCCTGGAGAACGGGGAGAAGGTCCGGGTGTGCAAGAAGTGCGGCGAGGTCATTGCAACCGAAGCCAAGTAGCTTTGGTGGAGGCTCCCAGGATATGACGCTGCTGGAAGAGAGATACAAGAACGAGGTGGCCGGCCAGCTCATGGCGAAGTACGGCTACAAGAACCCGCTGGAGGTGCCTCGGCTCGAGAAGGTGGTCCTGAACATGGGCCTCGGGGAGGCCATCCAGAACCCCAAGGTCCTGGACTCGGCCGTGGAGGAGATGGCCCAGATCGCCGGCCAGCGGCCGGTCATCACCCGGGCCAAGAAGTCCATCGCCGCCTTCAAGGTGCGGGAAGGCATGCCCATCGGATGCCGGGTGACGCTCCGGCGGCGCCGGATGTACGATTTCCTCGCCCGCCTCATGACCATAGCGCTGCCGCGGGTTCGGGATTTCCGCGGCGTCTCCCCCCGGGCCTTCGACGGGCGGGGCAACTACACCCTCGGGATCCGGGAGCACATCATCTTTCCCGAGGTCGACTACGATTCCATCGACAAGGTCAAGGGGATGAACGTGACCATCGTCACCACCGCGGAGACCGACGACGAGGCCAGGGACCTTTTGGCCGGCCTCGGGATGCCGTTTCGCAAGTAGGACGCACTGGAGGATTTCGTGGCTCGCAAGGCGCTCATCAACAAGGCGAAGAGAGAACCGAAGTTCCGGGTCCGGAAACACAACCGGTGCCCGGTGTGCGGGCGGCCCCGTGCCTTTATCCGGAAGTTCGGCCTGTGCCGGATCTGTTTTCGCACCATGGCCTCGCGCGGGCTCATCCCCGGCGTGACCAAGGCCAGCTGGTAAACCAGGACCAGGAGAGACGCGCATGTCAATGACGGACCCCATTGCGGACATGCTCACCCGCATCCGGAACGCCGCGGGCAGCCGGCACGATCGGGTCGACATCCCCGCTTCCGGCACCAAGATCGAGCTGGCGCGCCTGATGAAGGAACTCGGCTATATCGCCAACTACAAGGTCATCAAGGACAACAAGCAGGGCGTCCTGCGTGTCTATCTCAAGTACGCCGGGGGTCGGAGCGTCATCCACGGCCTCAAGCGGCTCAGCACGCCCGGCCGCCGCCTCTATTGCGGCAAGGACGAGCTGCCGCGGATCAACCACGGGCTCGGTGTCGCCATCGTCTCGACCTCCAAGGGGATGTTGACGGATGCCCAGGCCCGGCGGGAAGGGGTCGGCGGCGAGGTGATGTGCGCCATCTGGTAGGAGTGAGGAGCCATGTCGCGTATCGGTAAGATGCCCATCCCGGTGCCGTCCGGGGTCAAGGTCACCATCGAGGGACGGCGGATCACGGTCGCCGGTCCCAGGGGGACCCTCGACCGGGAACTGCACCCGATGATCACCGTGGAGCAGGAAGGCCAGGAACTCCACGTACGGCGCCCCAACGACACCCGCCAGGCGCGGGCGCTCCACGGGCTGACCCGGGCGCTGGTCAACAACATGGTGGTGGGGGTGAGCGAGGGGTTCCGCAAGAAGCTGCTCGTCAACGGCGTCGGGTTCAAGGTCGAGGAGACCGGCGGCGGCTTGCGGCTTCACCTGGGCTATTCCCATCCCATCGATTTCCCGCTTCCCGAGGGGATCACGGCCAAGGTGGAGCGCCAGAAGGAGATCTCGGTGACCCTGGAGGGCACCGACAAGGAACTGCTCGGCCAGACCGCCGCGCGCATCCGCGCCCTGCGGCCGCCCGAACCCTACAAGGGCAAGGGGGTCCAGTACGCCGACGAGACCATCATCCGCAAGGCCGGAAAGGCCGCCGGGAAATAGACGGGCGCGGTGTGCCGCGGGTGCCCGGGGTGAAGTGAAATGGGAAAGACGAATCCAAAGGTATTGGCACGGGAGAAGCGCCGCCGCCGCATCCGCAAGCGCGTCTTCGGGACCGTGAGCCGGCCGCGGCTGGCGGTGTTCCGGAGCGCTCGGCATATCTATGCCCAGCTCATCGACGACGAGGCGGGGCGGACCCTCGCCGCCGCCTCCTCCTTGAGCCGCGAGCTCCGGGAGGGAGCCCGGCCCGAGGGCGGCAAGACCGCCGTGGCCGCCGAGGTGGGGCGCATGCTCGCCCGCGTGGCCAAGGAGAAGGGGATCACCCGGGTTGCCTTCGACCGGGGCGGTTTCCTCTACCACGGGCGGGTCAAGGCCCTGGCCGACGGGGCCAGGGAGGGCGGCCTGGAGTTTTGAGGCGACGGGGGCGGCCCGGGCGCCCGGCGTCCGTGCCGCCGCAAGGTGCCGCGGCCGGACGCCGGCCGGGGATGAGTCCGACACGACAAGGCGCTGCCGGGGGCCGGCGGCCCGAGGTGCCGGGTTAGGAACCAAGGGGGAGTGCGTTGCAGCCCACTCAGAGCCAGAACGAACAGGAATTCATCGAGAAGATCGTCTTCATCAACCGGGTGGCCAAGGTCGTCAAGGGCGGCCGGCGCTTCAGTTTCAGCGCGCTCACGGTGGTTGGAGACGGGGCCGGGCGCGTGGGTTTCGGCCTCGGCAAGGCCAAGGAGGTGCCCGAGGCGCTCCGGAAGGCCGCCGAGAGGGCCCGCAAGCACATGATCCAGGTGCCGCTGGTCGGTTCCACCCTCCCTCACGAGGTGGTGGGGCATTTCGGCGCCGGGCGGGTGCTCTTGAAGCCGGCCTCGCCGGGGACCGGCGTCATCGCGGGGGCGGCGGTCCGTGCCGTCATGGAGGCGGCGGGCGTCCACGACATCCTGACCAAGTGCCTCGGGACCAACAACCCCCACAACGTGATCCGGGCCACCTTCGCGGGGTTGGCCGCCCTCCAGGACGCGGCCGCCGTGGCGGCCCGGCGCGGGCGGCCGGTGGAAGAGGTCGTGGCGGCGTGAGCCCCGGGCCGGCCGCCGGAGAGTGAGGCAGAGATCCTATGAAGACGCTACAGAACCTGAAGCCCCATCCCGGATCCAAGAAGTCGCCCAAGCGGGTCGGCCGGGGCCCCGGCTCCGGCCACGGCAAGACGGCCTGCCGCGGGCAGAAGGGGCAGGGGGCCCGCTCCGGCGGCGGGGTGCCGGCCGGCTTCGAGGGCGGGCAGATGCCCATCTACCGGCGCCTGCCCAAGCGGGGTTTCAAGAACCCGTTCCGGAAGGTCTACGGCATCCTCAACGTGGGGGATCTTGACAAGATCGCGCACGAAGGCGTGATCGACCTCGAGGTGGCGCAGTCCAAGGGGCCCGTTCGGAAGCGGTTCCACCTGCTCAAGATCCTCGGCGAGGGAGAGATCACCCGGGCCGTCACCGTGCGGGCCCACGCCGCCAGCAAGAGCGCCCGGCAGAAGATCGAGGCCGCCGGCGGCACCCTCGAGATCGTCGAGTAGGCGGGGAGGCCGGGGTGCAAGGCGGAATCCAGGGGTTGGGACGAGTCCCGGAGCTTCGGCGCCGGATCCTCTTCACCCTCTTCATGCTGGCCGTCTACCGGGTCGGCGTCCAGGTGCCGACGCCGGGGATCGACGCCACCGCCCTGGCCGCCTTCTTCGAGCGGACCGCGGGCACCCTCTTCGGGATGTTCAACATGTTCTCCGGGGGCGCCATGCAGCGGATGTCCATCCTCGCCCTCGGCATCATGCCCTACATCAGTGCCTCCATCATCCTGCAGCTTCTGACCGTGGCCGTTCCGCACCTCGAGGCCCTCAAGAAGGAGGGGGAGGCGGGCCGGAAGAAGATCAGCCAGTACACCCGGTACGGCACCGTGGCCCTCAGTCTCTTCCAGGGCTTCGGGATCGCCGTGGGGCTCGAGGGCATGACGTCCCCCGCCGGGGTGCCGGTGGTGCTCTATCCCGGCTGGGGGTTCCGGCTCCTCACCGCGCTCACCCTCATGGCCGGTACGGTCTTCCTCATGTGGCTGGGCGAGCAGATCACGGAGCGCGGGATCGGCAACGGCATCTCGCTCATCATCTTCGCCGGCATCGTGGCCCGGATGCCCGCGGCGGTCACCGACACCTTCCAGCTGATGCGGACGGGGGAGCTCCATGGGGCCACCGTGGCCTTCCTGCTCATCATGATGCCGGCCATCGTGGCCTTCATCTGCTTCATGGAGCGGTCCCACCGGCGGATTCCCATCCAGTACGCCCGCCGGGTGGTGGGGCGCCGGGTCTACGGGGGGCAGTCGTCCCACCTGCCCCTCCGCGTGAACACGGCGGGGGTCATCCCCCCGATCTTCGCCTCGTCCATCATGCTGTTTCCGGCCACCATCGCCAACTTCATCCAGGCGCCGTGGCTCCAGCGGATCTCCCAGGCCATCGTGCCCGGGACCTTCGCCTACGAAAGTATCTACGTGGCCCTCATCGTGTTCTTTTGTTACTTCTACACGGCCATCGTCTTCAACCCGGCGGACATCGCCGACAACCTCAAGAACCACGGGGGCTACATACCGGGCATCCGCCCCGGCCGGCGGACGTCGGAATACATCGACCGGGTCCTCACCCGGATCACCCTGGTGGGCGCCGTCTACGTCTCCGCCATCTGCGTGCTGCCGAGCATCCTCATCTCGAAGTTGCACGTTTCTTTCTTCTTCGGCGGCACATCGCTCCTCATCGTGGTGGGGGTGGCCATGGACACCATGGCCCAGGTGGAATCTCACCTGGTGATGCGGAACTACGAGGGTTTCATGCGGGCCGGCGGGCGCCTCCGGGGCCGGAGGGGATGATCCCCCATGGAGCGACCGGTTGCGGCGGGGCGGCGACGGCCGTTCACGGCGGCAAGGGACCTTGCCAGCCGGGAAAATTGGTGTATGCTTTTCGTTTCGGTCCACGGCGCTCCCCCGCGAGGCGGCGGGTGCCCGGCACCCGGGGCGGTGCCGGCGGCATGAAGGCACCGCACCGCCGCATCGTGCTGAAGGCGCCGTGGGAGATCGAGCGCCTCCGGGCGGCCAACCGGGTGGTGGCCGAGGTTCTGGCCGAACTGGCGGCGGCCGTCGGCCCCGGCCAGACTACGGCGGATCTCGACCGGATGACACGGGAGGGGATCGAACGGCGGGGCGGCAAGCCCGCCTTCCTGGGATACCACGGGTATCCGGCCAGCCTCTGCGTGTCCATCAACGAAGAGGTGGTCCACGGCATCCCGTCGCCCCGCCGGCGCATCGCCGACGGCGATCTGGTGAGCATGGACGTGGGGGCCGTGGTGGACGGCTATTACGGCGACGCCGCCCTCTCGGTGATCGTGGGGGAACACCCTGGGTCCACCGCGGCGCGCCTGGTGGAGGTCACCCGGCGGTGCCTCGATGCGGGAATCGCCGAGGCCCGGCCGGGGCGTCACCTCCAGGACATATCCGCCGCCATCCAGGGCGTGGTGGAGGCGGCGGGCTTCAGCGTGGTTCGGAAGTTCGTGGGGCACGGCATCGGCACGGCGTTGCACGAGCCGCCCGAGGTCCCCAACTTCGGGCGCCCCGGCCAGGGGCCGCGGCTTAGGCCCGGAATGGTGCTCGCCATCGAGCCCATGGTCAACGAGGGCGGCCCGGACGTCCGGGTCCTGGAAGACGGCTGGACGGCCGTCACGGCGGACGGGAAACTCTCCGCCCACTTCGAGCACTCGGTGGCCATCACCGAGGACGGGCCGGTGGTGTTGAGCCGGCTGGACTGATTTTCGGGGGCAACAGACCTGCCGGCCCCGGCGGCCGGCGCGAAGGAAGCAACATGGCCAAAGGCGACGCAATCCAGGTCGAGGGGAAGGTGCTCGAGACGCTTCCCAACGCGATGTTCCGCGTGGAGCTCGAGAACGGGCACAAGGTCCTGGCGCACATCTCCGGAAAGATGCGGATGCACTACATCCGGATCCTGCCCGGTGACACGGTGACCGTGGAACTGTCCCCCTACGACCTGAGCCGCGGGCGCATCGTTTACAGGGCCAGGTAGGCCGAACGGGCCGAGGCGAGGCCCGGGGAGGACGACATGAAGGTCAGGGCATCCGTGAAACCTCGGTGCAAGAACTGCCGGGTGATCCGGCGCAAGGGCATCGTGCGGGTGATTTGCACGAATCCCCGGCACAAGCAGCGCCAGGGCTAGGGGGGAGACGTGGCACGCATCGCAGGAGTGGATCTTCCGAGAAACAAGCGCATGGCCATTGCGCTGACCTACATCTACGGCATCGGGCGGACCACCGCCCGGCAGATCTTGGCCAAGGCCGGCGTGGACGAGAACCTGAAGACCGACGAGCTCACCGATGCCGACATCTCCGCCATCCGGAGGGTCATCGACAGCGAGTACAAGGTCGAGGGTGATCTCCGGCGCGAGGTCACCATGAACATCAAGCGGCTCATGGACCTCGGCTGCTACCGGGGCCTCCGGCACCGGCGGGGGCTGCCCGTCCGCGGCCAGCGCACCAAGACCAACGCCCGCACGCGGAAGGGACCGCGACGGGCCGCCATCAAGAAGAAGAGGTAGCCACCGAAGGGCCCGGCGGGCGCCGCCGGGTGCATCCGAGGACAGGGAGGAACCGTTCACATGGCTGCAGCCCCGAGAAAAGGCGGGCGACGCGAAAAGAAGAACATCCCGGAAGGGATCGTGCATATCCGCGCCACCTTCAACAACACCATCGTGACCATCACGGACAAGCAGGGCAACGCCGTCTCCTGGGCGAGCGCCGGGACCCAGGGGTTCAAGGGCTCGCGCAAGGGGACGCCCTTCGCGGCCCAGGTGGCGGCCGAGAACGCCGCCCGCAGGGCCGCCGATCACGGCATGCGTTCGGTGGAGGTCCACATCAAGGGGCCCGGCTCCGGGCGCGAGGCGGCGCTGCGCGCCCTCCAGGCGGCCGGGTTCCAGGTCACGGTGATTCGGGACGTCACACCGATTCCCCACAACGGTTGCCGGCCGCCGAAGCGGCGGCGAGTCTAGGGACCGGCCGCCCGGCCGGGGACCGGCCCCGGCGGGTGCCGCCCACACGGAGGAAAGACCTTGGCGAGATATACTGGACCACGATGCCGCCTTTGCCGGCGGGAGGGAATGAAGCTCTTCCTCAAGGGAGACCGGTGCTTCTCCGACAAGTGCGCCTATGAACGCCGGAGTTATGTCCCCGGGCAGCACGGGCAGGGCCGTCGGATGAAGGAGTCCGACTACGGCATCCGGCTGCGCGAGAAGCAGCGGCTGCGTCGCATCTACGGCATGCAGGAGGGGCAGTTCCGGGGCTACTTCGGGAAGGCCGACCGCCAGAAGGGAGTCACGGGCGCCAACCTCATCGTGCTCCTGGAGCGCCGGCTCGACAACGCGGTCTACCGGCTCGGCCTGGCCGAGTCCCGCGCCCAGGCCCGGCAGCTGGTGCGCCATGGACACATCACCGTCAACGGCCGCAAGGTGGACATCCCGTCCTACCTGGTAAAGGTCGGTGATGCCATCCAGGTGAAGGAGAAGAGCCGCAAGATGCCGGCCATCCTGCAGGCCCTCGAGGCCGTGGCCCGGCGCGGGGTGCCCGAGTGGCTCGACCTCGACGCCGACAAGATGCTGGGCGTCGTCAAGGCGATGCCGGAGAGAACCCACGTCACGATCCCCATCCAGGAACAGTACATCGTCGAGTTCTACTCCAAGTAACCACGGGGGCGAGCGGCAGGCTCCGCACACACCTGACCACGGAAGGGCATCATGGCGGAACAGACACCATACTATCGGAACTGGCGGGAACTCATCCGGCCGAATCGACTCGAGATCGACAAGGAGACCCGGACGTCTTCCTACGGGAAGTTCGTCTGCGAACCCTTGGAGCGCGGCTTCGGCATGACCCTCGGCACCGCCCTGCGGCGTGTCCTGCTTTCGTCCCTCCAGGGGGCGGCCATCGTCTCGGTCAAGATCGATGGAGTGCTCCACGAGTTGACCAGCGTCCCCGGCGTCATCGAGGACGTGACGGACATCGTCCTGAACCTCAAGGGCGTCCGTCTGAAGCTCTTCCAGGACGAGCCCCGGCCCCTCCGCCTCGAGAAGAAGGGCGAGGGCCCCGTGACCGCCGGTGACATCGTGGCGCCGGAGGGAGGGGTCGAGATCCTGAACAAGGATCACCACATCGCCACCCTCGGGCCCGAGGGGGAACTCCGGATGGAGATGGTGGCTCAGTGGGGCAAGGGGTACGAACCGGCCGAGCGCCACAAGGACCCCGATGCCCCCATCGGCACCCTGGCCATCGACGCCCTCTACTCGCCCATCGAGAAGGTGAACTTCGTGGTCTCCCGGGCCCGCGTGGGCCAGATCACCGACTACGACAAGCTCACCTTGGAGGTTTGGACCGACGAGAGCGTGACTCCCGAGGATGCCGTGGCCTACGCCGCCAAGATTTTGAAGGAGCAGCTCACCGTCTTCATCAACTTCGACGAGGCGGAGGAGCCCGCGGAGGCGGAAGGCCCGGCCGAGGAGGTCCCGGAGGAGTACCTCAACCGGACCGTGGACGAGCTGGAGCTCTCCGTCCGGTCCGCCAACTGCCTGAAAAACGCCAACATCAATTACATCGGCGAGCTCATCCAGAAGACCGAGCAGGAGATGCTCAAGACCAAGAACTTCGGCCGGAAGTCCCTCGCCGAGATCCGGACCATGCTGGACGGGATGGGCCTGCGACTCGGGATGAAGGTCGAGGGATGGACGCCCCCGTCTCCCCCCGAGGGCGAGACGGTGGAGGAGGCCGCTGAGGAAGGATCCGCGTCATGAGACACCGAAGGCGAACACGACGGCTGGGCCGCAGCATGGCCCACCGGGAGGCCATGTTGCGGAACATGGTGACTTCCCTCTTGGAACACGGGCGGGTGGTGACCACGGTCACCCGGGCGAAGGAGCTGCGGCGCGTGGCCGACCGGATGGTGACCTTGGCAAAGGACGGCGGGCTCCATGCCCGGCGCCAGGCCCAGGCGGTGGTCCGGGACAAGGACGTGGTGGCCCGGCTCTTCGGCGAATGGCGGCAGCAGATGGCCGACCGCAGCGGCGGCTACACCCGGGTCATCCGTCTCGGCCCCCGGCGGGGGGATGCCGCCATGACCGCCGTGGTGGAGATGGTCACGGAGCCCCTCGAGAAACCGACGAAAAAGAAGGCCCGTTCCAAGAAGGGCGGGGGCGGACAGCGGGCCCGAAAGGCGGCCGTCGAGGCCGCGGCCCCGGTGGAGGGCGAGTCTTCTTCCCCCGAGGCGGCAGCGCCTGCAGAGGAGGCCACGGCGCCCGAGGCAGAAGCTCCGGCAAAGGAGGACACCCCCCCGGAGGAGCCGGCCGAGTAGGTCCTCGGTCCGTGCCCTTGACACGAGGCCCGGATCGAGATATAAAAAATCTACAATCTGTTCTGTAGGGCCATGATCGCCCTCGGAGGCACGACCTCCGGGGGCGTTTTTCGTTCGGATAAATGGCAGGGGGATGTGGTCGTTTCGGGGCCCCCGGGTGTTCACACCCGGGGGCCCCAACCTTTGATGGCGTCGCCCCAAAAGGTTGCCGAGCGACAACGCTTGGCTGCGTTGCTTCGGATGCCCCCGGCATTGCGGCGTAGCTCAAGTGCGCCTCGTTCCTCGACATCCTCGCGCCTTGCATTTGGCGATCTTCGCCGAGTCTCCACACAGAAGACTTTTTCATCCTCGATGGCGTCGCGAGAATCACCAAGCGGAACGCTTGGCGGTGGTGCAGTCCCTCGGCCCCTCGCAGTCCCCGGCCGTGCGCGGCACTCCGTGCGACGATTCGGCCCCTTGGCGCCGCCGGCGGGGGATCAGAAGGGGGGGGCGGCCTCCTCGCCTTCTTTCGCGGCCGCGTCCTTGATCTGTTGCACCGCCTGGTTGTACAGGGCGATGGCCTCGCGGCGGCTGACCATCCCGAGGAACCGGGTGGGGTCGTCGTCGGCCACCACGGGGATCTGGTCGATGTTGCGCAGGGTGAACTTGCGCAGCAGCGTGTTGATGTCCTCGGAGGGCGTGGTGGTGATGATGTCCCGCCGGGCGATGTCCCGCATGACCACCAGGCCGCCGAGGCCCTCGTCGAAGAGGCTGTGGCGGACGTCGTTGATGGAGAAGATGCCCGTCAACCGGCCGAAGCTGTCCACCACCGGGAAGTAGTGCTGGTCCGTGCGCCCGAAGAAGAGCCGGAACTGGTTGAAGCTCATGTCTTCCGGGATGATGGCCACCACCTTGTCGGGGTTGAAGATGTCCCGGACGCGGATGTCCTCCAGGACGTCGGTGAAGAAATCCCCCCGGTGGGCGGGGGACGAGACCCGGTTCTGGACCTGGGCGCGGTAGAGGTTCCAGGGGCGGCAGAGAAAGTAGCTCAGGCTGCAGACGAGGAGGCTCGGCAACAGCAGGTGGTAAGATCCGGTGATCTCGCTTACCACGATCACCGCGGTGACGGGGACCTTGGAGCTCCCGGCGAAGAATCCCGCCATGCCGACGATGACGAAGGGGGCGGGGTCCGGGACGATGCCGGGCAGGAGGTGGTGGAAGACCTGGCCCACCGCGCCGCCCACGCAGCCGCCGATCACCACGGAAGGGCCGAAGACGCCGCCGCTTCCCCCGGAACCGATGGAGAAGGAGGTGGCGAGGATCTTGGCGAGGCCCACCAGGAGGAAGAGGGCGGCCGGTACCTGGTTGTAGAGGCCCTCCTGGATGAACCCGTAGCTGAAGCCGAGGACCTGGGGGACCGCCAGCGCCAGGGTTCCCGTGAGCAGGCCGCCCACGGCGGGCTTGATCCAGGCGGGCCAGGGCAGGCGCTCGAAGAAGTCGTGGGTTCCCCAGAAGACGCGCACGAAGAGGAAGACGGCCACCGCCACGGCGAGGGAGAGCACGGCGTAGGGCCCGAGGGCCAGGGCGTTGGTGAAGCGGAAGTCCTCGGCCCGGAAGAGCGATCCCCACCCGTAGACGGAGCAGAAGAGGGAATAGGCCACGATGGAGGCGATGGCCGCGGGAATGATGACCTCGGCCTCGAATTCCGGCTCCCGGTAGAGGATCTCGGCGGCGAAGAGGGCGCCGGTCATAGGGGCCCGGAAGATGCTCCCGATCCCGGCGCCCATGCCCGCCGCCATGAGGATCCGGACGGCCCGCCGGGAGAGACCGAGCCGCTGGGCGAGCACCGAGCCGAAACCGGCCCCGATCTGGCAGATGGGGCCCTCGCTGCCGCCGGAGCCCCCGGTGCCGAGGGTCAGGAACGAGGCGAAGGTCTTCACCAGCGGCACCCGGAGGGGGATGACGCCTTCCCGGTGGTGGTAGGCGAAGATGGCGGAATCCGTCCCGTGCCCGGCGGCCTCTGGGCTGAGCACCGCCACCAGGAGGCCCGTGAGCAGGCCGCCCGCCGCCGGAAGCAGCCAGAGGCGGAGCTCGGACAGCGGCGTGTGGCTGTGGCCGAACAGCGGCGGGTCGCCGGCCGGGTGCGAGGGCCGGAACCCCGCCCACCAGTCGAGGAAGAAGTGGTGGCCCACGTGCATCAGCCAGTGGAAGACCACGGCGGCGGCCCCGGCCAAGAGGCCCGTGGCGATGCAGTAGAGGAACCACTTGCCCGCGCGTTTGATCGGGCTGGTGGCGATGTCGGACGCAACAGGCATAACCTGTAACTATTACCCGGGCCACGGATATTTCTCAACAACGCGCTCCGGCCGCTTCGGCCTTCCGACCGGTCGCCAGCGCCCTTGACATCGGCGATTCGGGGATCCCGCTTCGTTGACAAGCGAAAGGTCGGTGGATTAAGTTTCCGCTTTACACCATATAGACGGCAGGAGAAGGAACATGGCAAAGATGACCGGCGCGAAAATGGTCGTGGAGGCCTTGAAGCGGGAGGGCGTGGACGTGGTCTTCGGCTTTCCCGGCGGGGCCATCATCGACGTCTACGACGCCCTGGACCGGGAGCCGTCCATCCGGCACGTCCTGGTGCGGCACGAGCAGGGCGCCACCCATGCCGCCGACGGCTACGCCCGGGCCTCCGGGAAGACCGGCGTCTGCCTCGTGACCTCGGGCCCCGGCGCCACCAACACCGTCACCGGCATCGCCACCGCCTACATGGATTCGGTCCCCATGGTGGTCTTGAGCGGCCAGGTGCCCACCAAGCTCATCGGCAACGACGCCTTCCAGGAGGTGGACATCGTCGGGATCACCCGGCCCTGCACCAAGCACAACTACCTGGTGAAGTCCGTGGAGGAGCTGCCCCGGATCCTGAAGGAGGCCTTCTACATCGCCGCCTCCGGCCGGCCGGGCCCCGTCCTGGTGGATCTCCCCAAGGACGTCCAGAACGCCAAGGCCGAGTTCGACTACCCGGACACCCCGAAGCTGCGCTCCTACAACCCGGTGGTGGAGCCCCACAACCGCCAGATCGAGCGGGCCTACCGCATGATCGAAAAGGCCAAGCGCCCCATCATCTACGTGGGGGGCGGCGTGGTCATCGCCAATGCCCACGAGGAACTCCGGGAGCTGGCCGAGGGCATCCACGCCCCGGTCACCATGACGCTCATGGGGCTGGGCGCCTTTCCCGGCACTCACGAGCTGAGCCTCGGCATGTTGGGCATGCACGGGACCTACTGCGCCAACATGGCCATGGCCAACTCCGACCTCATCGTCGCGGTGGGGGCCCGTTTCGACGACCGGGTGACGGGCAAGGTCGACGCCTTTGCGCCCCTGGCCAAGATCATCCACATCGACATCGACCCCACCTCCATCCAGAAAAACGTGAAGGTGGACGTCCCCATCGTGGGGGACTGCCGCCGGGCGCTCCAGAAGCTGGTGGGCGTCATGAAGAAGGCCGGGCGCCCCGTGGAGGCATGGAAGGACCAGCACGCCGCCTGGTGGGAGCAGATCCGCGCCTGGGAGAAGCGCCATCCCCTCACCTACAAGGAGGAGCCCGGCGTCATCAAGCCCCAGTTCGTCATCGAGAAGCTCTACGAGATGACCCGGGGGCGGGCCATCATCACCACGGAGGTGGGCCAGAACCAGATGTGGACCGCCCAGTTCTACAAGTTCGACCGCCCGCGCAGCCTCCTGAGCTCCGGCGGGCTGGGGACCATGGGCTACGGCCTCCCGGCGGCCATCGGGGCCCAGATGGCCTTCCCGGACCGCCTGGTGGTCGACGTGGCCGGGGACGGGAGCATCCAGATGAACATCCAGGAGCTGGCCACGGCCATGGAGCAGCGGCTGCCGGTGAAGGTGGTGATCCTGAACAACCAGCACCTCGGGATGGTGCGGCAGTGGCAGGAGCTCTTCTACGATCGTCGCTACGCGGCCACCGTCTTCGGCGTGACGCCGGACTTCGTCAAGGTCGCCGAGGCATACGGGGCCGTCGGCCTGCGGGCCACCAAGCCCGAGGAGGTGGAGGGTGTCCTCAAGCAGGGCCTCGAGACCGACAACCTGGTCATCATGGAGTTCATGATCGCCAAGGAAGAGGGCGTCTTCCCCATGGTGCCCGCCGGGAAGGCCACCACGGAGATGCTGTTGGTATAACCGCGCCGTCGGCGCCGAGGGCGCGGCCCGCGCATTCGTGCGACGTCATCAAGAGTTGATGACCTCGTAAAGAGTCCTCTGAGTGGATGGCTCAGCAAGAATCGCCAGGTGCAAGGCGCGCGGATGTCGAGGAGTGAGGCGTACTCGAGCTACGCCGCAATGATGAAGGCATCCGAAGCAACGCAGCAGTTGGCGATTCTTGCGACGCCGTCAAGGAGTTGCGATCCATGAAACATACCCTCTCAGTCCTGGTCGAGAACCGACCCGGCGCCCTGTCCCGGATCACCGGGCTCTTCAGCGGCCGGGGGTTCAACATCGAGAGCCTGGCGGTGGCGGCCACCCTCGACCCCACGCTGTCGCACCTCACCCTGGTCACCACGGGGGACGACTTCATCATCGAGCAGATCATCAAGCAGCTCAACCGCCTGGTGGACGTCTACAAGGTGGTGGACGTCTCGGAGGGGGAGTACGTCTCCCGTGAGATGGCCCTCGTCAAGGTCCGGGCCGAGGACGAGACCCGGGCCGAGGTGCTTCGGATGTGCGACATCTTCCGGTGCAAGGTGGTGGATGTCAGCCCCAAGACCTACACCGTGGAGGTCACCGGGCCCCAGTCCAAGATCCAGGCTGTGATCGAGCTGCTCAAGCCCCTCGGCATCAAGGAGATCGCCCGGACGGGGACCATCGCCATGGTGCGCGAGAAGAAGACGGTCTAGGGCGGAGGGCCGTTCCGTCCCCGGCGTGGGGAGGCGATACGGCCGGAAGAGGAAGGCCGGGCACGAGGCGAGAAGACCTCCGGGCATACGGCCCGCTCAGGGGCGCCATGGACGGGGCCCGGAGGGTCCGACGGCGGTCTCCGGTTTTCCCCGCGACGCTATCCATCATGGAAAGGAGAATGTCGGCATGAAGATCTACTACGAGAAGGACGCGCCCCTCGCCCCCCTCGAGGGACGGACGGTGGCGGTCATCGGCTACGGGAGCCAGGGTCACGCCCACGCCCAGAACCTCCGCGACAGCGGCATCCAGGTGGTGGTGGGCCAGCGGCCCGGCTCGCCCAACTACGATCTTGCAGTGGCCCACGGCTTTCAGCCCGTCAGCGCCGCCGAGGCGGCCGCCCAGGCGGACGCCGTCATGGTGCTGGTGCCGGACCACGTCCAGGGGGCCCTCTACCGCGAGGCGATCGCCCCGAACCTCAAGGCCGGCGACATGCTGCTCTTCTCCCACGGTTTCAACATCCACTTCGGCCAGATCGTGCCCCCGGCCGACGTGGACGTGGCCATGGTGGCGCCGAAGGGCCCGGGCCATCTCGTCCGGCGCGAGTACGAGCGGGGAGCGGGGGTCCCCTGCCTCGTGGCCGTCCACCAGGACGCCACCGGCCAGGCCCTGGCCCGCGCCCTCGCCTACGGCAACGGCATCGGCGGCGCCCGGGCGGGGATCCTCGAGACCACCTTCCGGGAAGAGACCGAGACGGACCTCTTCGGCGAGCAGGCGGTGCTGTGCGGCGGGGTGAGCGCCCTCATCAAGGCGGGCTTCGAGACCCTGGTGGCGGCGGGCTACCAGCCCGAGATCGCCTACTTCGAGTGCTGCCACGAGCTCAAGCTGATCGTGGACCTCATCTACGAGGGGGGGCTCTCCCGCATGCGCTACTCCATCAGCGATACGGCCGAGTACGGGGACCTCACCCGAGGCCGCCGCATCATCACCGAGGAGACGAAGCGCGAGATGCGGCGGATCCTCGACGAGATCCAGACCGGCGCCTTCGCCAAGGAGTGGATGCTCGAGAATCAGGTCAACCGGCCGTCCTTCAACGCCCTGCGCCAGCTCGAGAAGGAGCATCCCATCGAGGAGGTGGGCGGCCGCCTGCGCGGCATGATGAGCTGGCTGAAGAAGGAGCAGGCCTGAGGCAGGGCCGGATGCGTCCGGAACGTGTCCCCGTGGCCCGGGAGGGGGTCCCCTTCGTCGGGGCCGCCGCCCTGGCGGCGGTGGTGCTGGCACAGCTCGGGTGGCAGCTCCCGGCCGTGGCCGCCTTGGTGGTCACGGCCTTCGTCCTCTACTTCTTCCGGGACCCGGAACGGGTCGTTCCGGCGGGCCAGGGCCTCGTGGTGGCCCCGGCCGACGGCCGGGTCATCCAGGCCGGCGTGGAGGCCGCCGATCCCGTGGGCGGGGAACCCGCCCGGCGGGTGAGCATCTTCATGAACGTCTTCGACGTCCACGTGAACCGGGCGCCCGTGGCGGGCGAGGTGGAGGCGGTGGTCTACCGGCCCGGCGCCGTCTGGCCCGCCGACCGGCCCCGGGCCTTGCTTCGCAACGAGTGCTGCGCCCTCCGGCTCCGGACGGCCGAGGGGGATCGGGTCACCGCGGTCCAGGTGGCCGGCCTCGTGGCCCAGCGGATCGTCTGCCGGGCGGAGCCGGGCGACCGGCTGGCCCGGGGCGAACGCTTCGGGCTCATCCGGTTCGGCTCCCGGGTGGACGTTTATCTTCCGCCCGGCTATGCCGTAGAGGTGAAGAAGGGACAGCGGGTCACGGCCGGGCAGAGCGTGCTCGCCCGGCGCGCCGCCGGCTAGGACGGGCCGGCGGGCCCGCCCGAGACCGCCCGCGCGAAGGGAGACAGCAATGAGACGCAGCCAGCACCACGGCCACCGGCATCCCGGCGAACGCCTCCGGGGGATCTACCTCCTGCCCAACCTATTGACCTCCGCCAGCCTGTTTTCCGGCTTCTACGCCCTGGTGGCGGCCATCCACGGCGACTTCCGCCTGGCGGCGGTGGCCATCCTGGCGGCGGCGGTCTTCGACGGCCTGGACGGGCGGGTGGCCCGGTTGACGGGGACCACCTCCCGGTTCGGCATCGAGTACGACTCGCTCTCGGATCTCGTGGCCTTCGGGGTGGCGCCGGGGGTGCTCGCCTTCCTGTGGGGGCTCCAGGGCTTCGGCCGGCCGGGGTGGCTCGCCGCCTTCCTCTATGTCGCCACCACCGCGCTTCGCCTGGCCCGGTTCAACGCCATCAGCATCTCCGGGGTCTCGGGGAGCAAGCGCTACTTCCTGGGGTTGCCCTGCCCCGCGGCGGCGGCCATGGTGGCCACCACCGTGCTCATGGCCCAGTACCTCGGGGTCCAGGGGCCGGTCCGGCACTACGCGGTCCTCGCCCTGGTCTACGGGCTCTCCTTCCTGATGGTGAGCACGGTGCGATTCTTCAGCTTCAAGGAGGTCCCCTGGTTCCAGCGGCATCCCTTTTCGGGTATGGTGGCGCTCATCCTGGCCATGGTGGTGGTGGCCGTGGAGCCCAAGGTGACCCTCTTTTTCCTCATGGCGCTCTACGTGGCCTCCGGGCCCGCCGGGGTCGTGGTGCGGACCCTGCGGCCCGGGCACGAGGCGGCCGGGGAGCGGCGACGGTCCTGAAGCGGCCGGCCGGCGACGGCCGGCGGGGAAGACACGAAAATGGCAGGGGACGCAGACAAGATCCTCATCTTCGATACCACCTTGCGGGACGGGGAGCAGTCCCCGGGGGTCTCCCTCAACATGGAGGAGAAGCTCCAGATCGGCCGCCAGCTCGAAAAACTCGGTGTGGACGTCCTGGAGGCCGGCTTCCCCGTGGCCTCTCCCGGGGACTTCGAGGGAGTCCAGCGCCTGGCCAGGGAGTTGCGCGGGGTCCAGGTGGCGGCGCTGGCGCGGGCCGTGGAGAAGGACATCGACACGGCCTGGGAGGCAGTCCGTGACGGGGAAAACCCCCGTATCCACATCTTCATCGCCACCTCCGACATCCACCTCAAGCACAAGCTGCGGATGAACCGGGAGGAGGTGCTGGAACGGGCGGCGGCCGCCGTGCGCCACGCGGCCCGCTATACCGGGAACGTGGAGTTTTCCGCGGAGGACGCCACCCGGAGCGACCTGGACTTTTTGTGCCGGGTCTTCGAGGCGGTCATCGAGGCCGGGGCCACCACGGTGAACTTCCCGGACACGGTGGGGTACGCGGTCCCGTGGGACTTCGCCCGGATGATCCGCCGCGTCGCGGAACACACGCCCAACATCCACAAGGCGGTGCTGAGCGTGCATTGCCACAACGACCTCGGGCTGGCCACGGCCAACGTCCTCTCCGCCGTTGCAAACGGCGCCCGGCAGGTGGAGTGCACCGTGAACGGCATCGGCGAGCGGGCCGGCAACACCGCCATGGAGGAGGTCGTCATGGCGATCCGGACCCGGAAGGACCTCCTCCCCTTCTCGCTCGGCATCGACACGCGCCACATCCTGGCCACGAGCCGAATGGTGAGCCACCTGACGGGCATGGTGGTCCAGCCCAACAAGGCCATCGTGGGCGCCAACGCCTTCGCCCACGAGTCGGGCATCCACCAGGACGGCGTCCTCAAGGAGCGGACCACCTACGAGATCATGGACCCTCGAGACATCGGGCTCACCGGGGGGGCCATCGTCCTCGGCAAGCACTCCGGCCGCCATGCCTTGAAGGCCAAGCTCGAGGAGATGGGCTACCGGCTGGCCGAGGACGACCTCGACCGGGTCTTCGCCCGGTTCAAGAACCTCGCGGACCGGAAGAAGGACGTCTTCGACGAGGACCTCGAGGCCCTGGTGGCCGAGGTGGTCCTCCGCATCCCGGACCGCTACCGCCTGGTCTACCTCCACGTGGCCGGCGGCAGCGGCATCCGCCCCACGGCCACCGTGGGGGTCGAGGTGGACGGGCGCGAGGCCTTCCGGGCCTGCATGGGCGCCGGCCCCATCGACGCCGCCTACAAGGCGGTGGCGGAGCTGACCGGGACGAAGAGCCGCCTCCTGCGTTTCACCGTGAGTTCCATCACCGGCGGCACCGACGCCCAGGGCGAGGTCACGGTCCGGCTCGAGGAGGACGGCCTCGTGGTGAGCGGGCAAGGGGCCGACCCGGACATCATCACCGCCAGCGTCCGGGCCTACCTGAACGCCTTGAACCGGCTGGAATACAAGAAGAAGAACGCCGCGGCGCCGGGTGTCGGCGCCATGTGCCGCACGGAGAAAGGAAGCGGAAGATGAGCCGTCCCATGACCCTGGCAGAGAAGCTGCTCGCCGCCCACGCCGGCCTGGACGAGGTCGTCCCCGGGCAGCTCGTGGAGGTCACCGTGGACGTGGCCCTCGGCAACGACATCACCGCCCCCATCGCCATCAAGACCTTCCGGGAGGCGGGGGTGCCCACGGTCTTCGACCCGGCCAAGATCGCCCTGGTGGCCGATCACTTCGTCCCCAACAAGGACATCAAGAGCGCCGAGCAGGCCAAGCTCGTGCGGGAGTTCGCCGCCGAGCACGGCATCGTCCACCACTACGACGCCGGCCGGATGGGGGTGGAGCACGTCCTGCTCCCCGAACGAGGGATCGTGCTTCCCGGCGACGTGGTCATCGGCGCCGACAGTCACACCTGCACCTACGGAGCCCTCGGGGCCTTCGCCACCGGGGTGGGGAGCACGGATCTCGCCGCCACCATGATGACGGGCACCACGTGGTTCAAGGTGCCCGAGTCCATGAAGTTCGTCTACAAGGGCGAGCGGCGGCGCTGGGTCATGGGAAAGGACCTCATCCTCTACACCATCGGCGACATCGGGGTGGACGGGGCCCTGTACCGGGCCATGGAGTTCGTGGGGCCGGTCATCGACACCCTGCCCATGGCCGACCGGTTCACCATGGCCAACATGGCCATCGAGGCCGGCGGCAAGGTGGGGCTCATCAACCCCGACGTCGTCACCCTCGACTGGGTGAAGGGACGATCCGACCGGCCCTTCACCGCGCTCCGGAGCGACCCCGAGGCCGAGTACGTGGCGGTGCGCGAGTACGACTGCTCCCGGATCGAGCCCCAGGTGGCCTTCCCGCACCTTCCGGAGAACACCCGGCCCATCTCCCAGGTGGGCCGCGTTCCCATCGACCAGGTGGTGGTGGGTTCCTGCACCAACGGCCGCCTCGAGGACCTGGCCGTGGCGGCCGAGGTCCTCGCCGGCCGCAAGGTGGCCCGCAACGTTCGGATGATCGTGCTCCCGGCCACGCCACGGGTCTGGACAGCGGCCATGGAGAAGGGGTATCTTCGCACCTTCATGGAGGCCGGGGCCGTGGTGGGGCCGCCCACCTGCGGGCCCTGCCTCGGCGGGCACATGGGAATCCTCGCCGCCGGGGAGCGGGCCGTGGCCACCACCAACCGGAACTTCGTGGGCCGAATGGGGCATCCCGAAAGCGAGGTGTACCTCGCCAACCCCGCCGTGGCCGCCGCCAGCGCCGTGCTCGGCCGGATCGCCGGGCCGGACGAGTTGTGAGGACGAGATGAAGATCAAGGGACGCGTCTGGAAGTTCGGGGAAAACGTCGATACCGACGTCATCATCCCGGCCCGATACCTCAACACCTCCGATCCGGCGGAGCTGGCCCGGCACTGCATGGAGGACGGCGACCCGGAGTTCGCCGCCAAGGTTCGGCCCGGCGACGTGGTGGTGGCGGGCAAGAACTTCGGGTGCGGCTCTTCCCGGGAGCACGCGCCCATCGCCTTGAAGGCCGCGGGGGTCGGCTGCGTCATCGCTCCCACCTTCGCCCGCATCTTCTACCGGAACAGCTTCAACATGGGGCTTCCCATCTTCGAGTCGGCGGAGGCCGCGGAGGGGCTGAACGAGGGCGACGAGGTGGAGGTGGACGCGGCCACGGGCACCATCCGCAACCTCACCACCGGGTCGGTCTACCGGGCCCAGCCCATCCCGCCCTTCATGCAGGAGCTCATCGCGGACGGGGGCCTCATCCCCCACGTCCTCAAGAAGCGGGCCGCCGGCGCGGGCCGCGGCTGATATCCACCTAGAGGAGAGAGGAATGAAGAGCTACAAGATCGCCGTGATCCCCGGTGACGGCACCGGCCCCGAGGTGGTGGCCGAGGCCGTCAAGGTGCTGGAGGCCGCCGAGGAGCGGTTCGGGTTTCGTCTCGACAAGACCTGGTACGACTACGGCGGTGACCGGTACCTGCGCACGGGGGAGGTGCTCCCGGAGGGGGCGGCCGAGGACCTCAAGCAGTACAAGGCCATCCTCCTGGGGGCCATCGGGCACCCGGACGTCAAGCCCGGGATTCTCGAGAAGGGCATCCTGCTCCACCTGCGCTTCGCCCTGGACCAGTACATCAACCTCCGGCCCGTGGTGCTCTACCCGGGCGTGGACACCCCGCTCAAGGACAAGGGCCCGGAGGACATCGACTTCGTGGTGGTCCGGGAGAACACCGAGGGGCTCTATGCCGGGGCCGGCGGTGTGCTCAAGAAGGGCACCCCCGACGAGGTGGCGGTGCAGGAGTCCATCAACACCCGGAAGGGCGTGGAACGCTGCATCCGCTTCGCCTTCGAGTACTGCCGGCGCCGCAACAAGGGGAAGAAGGTCACCCTCTGCGGCAAGACCAACGTCCTCACCTACGCCTTCGATCTCTGGGAGCGGACCTTCCACGAGGTGGCCAAGGAGTACCCGGACATCCAGACCGACTACGCCCACGTGGACGCCACCTGCATGTGGATGGTGAAGAACCCCGAGTGGTTCGACGTGATCGTGACGGACAACATGTTCGGGGACATCATCACCGACCTCGGCGCCATGATCCAGGGAGGCATGGGGATCGCCGCCGGCGGCAACCTGAACCCGGAGGGTGTCTCCATGTTCGAGCCCATCGGGGGGTCGGCGCCGAAGTACACCGGCAAGAACGTGATCAACCCCATGGCCGCCATCTGCGCGGGTCAGATGATGTTGGACTACCTCGGCGAGGCCGAGGCCGCCCAGGCCGTGGAGGCCGCGGTGCGGCGGGCCGTGAGCGAGAACCTGAAGAGCCTTTCCGCAGGGCGGATGGGGTATTCCACCACCGAGGTGGGGGACCTCGTGGCGGGCTACGTCCGGGGTTGAGACATCCCCCACATCCTGAAACGAAAAGAGGTCGCGCCATGTCTCGGACATTCAACGTGGCGGTGGCCGGGGCCACCGGGGCCGTCGGCCAGACCATGCTCCGGGTCCTCGAGGAGCGGGAGTTCCCCGTGGGGGAGATCCGCCTCCTTGCCTCCGAGCGTTCCGAGGGCAAGCGGCTCGTCTTCCGGGGCCGCGAGGAGACGGTCCACCGCCTGGACCACGATTCCTTCGACGGGATCGACATCGCCCTCTTCTCCTGCGGCGGGGGGCGGAGCCTCACCTATGCCCCGTCGGCGGCCCGGGCCGGCGCCGTGGTGGTGGACAACTCCAGCGCCTGGCGCATGGACCCGGAGGTCCCCCTGGTGGTCCCCGAGGTGAACCCGGACGATGTCGCCGGGTACAAGACCAAGGGCATCATCGCCAACCCCAACTGTTCCACCATCCAGATGGTGGTGGTGCTCAAGCCCCTCCACGACGCGGCCCGGATCCGGCGGGTCGTGGTCGCCACCTACCAGGCGGTCTCCGGGACGGGCCAGAAGGCCATCCGCGAGCTCGAGGCCCAGGTCCGGGCCTGGGCCGAGGGACGGCCGATGCCCGTGGAGGTCTATCCCCACCGGATCGCCTTCAACTGCCTGCCCCACATCGACGTCTTCGAGGCCAACGGCTACACCAAGGAAGAGATGAAGATGGTGAACGAGACCCGGAAGATCATGGGGGCGCCGGATATCCAGGTCTCGGCCACCACCGTGCGGGTCCCCGTCTTCTACGGCCACTCCGAGGCGGTGAACGTGGAGTTCGAGCGGAAGATCACCGCCGGGGAGGCCCGGGAGATCCTCTCCGCGGCCCCCGGGGTCCGGGTGGTGGACGACCCCGCCGAGGCCCGCTATCCACTGGCCATCGACGCCGAGGGGCAGGACCTCACCCTGGTGGGCCGGATCCGGGAAGACATCTCCCAGACCAACGGGCTGGATCTCTGGATCGTGGCCGACAACATCCGCAAGGGCGCCGCCACCAACGCCGTCCAGATCGCGGAGATCCTGGCGCGCGACTACCTCTGACCTGGCTCCGTGGCGGCTTCCAGGGGCATCGGGCCGCCCCGCCTGGAACTTCAGGGGGTCAGGGGCGGGACACGTTCCTCCACGGCGGACGCCCCCGCCGCCCTTCGGGGCGTCCGATAACGGGCCATCTGCAGCGTTGGCAACCCGTCGATATGCCAGAGTATTATCGACATCGTTGCCGCCTTGCCTCCGGCCCGTTCTTGAACGCCCACGGCTCCAGGTCTGAGGGCTGCGGCCCGCCGGGGCCGCCGTTCCTCCCTCCCGCCTTCCCGGGTTCGTCCGCCTTGCGGTCCGCGCGTGGCTGTGCGAGATTAGGGCTGTGCGGGCCGGCGTTGCCGCTCGCCGAATCTCCGGAGGAAGGAGGCAGGTCATGAGCCGTACGGGAACCCAGTACTCGGCGGATTTCGAAAGGGCCCTCGCCGTCGGCCGGCCGCCCAACGTGGTCCGGCTGTTTCCCAACTCCAAGGCCCTCATCGTGAGCGGCAAGGTCATCGACCGCGCCCTGGCGGCCAAGGGACATGCCATGGCCATCGCCGCCAACGGGCGCAACTACTTCGTGGTCCGGGGGGCGCTCCGGGCCGCCCAGCGTGCCAATGCGGCCATCATCATCGAGATCGCCAAGTCCGAGGGCGGCGCCAACGCCTATTGCGCCGTCAACTATTGGAACCTCGCCCGCCTGGTGGACGCCCTCTGCAACGAGATGGGCATCACCGTGCCCGTGGCCGTCCACGCCGATCACTACGGCATAAAGTCCGAGGCCGACCTCGAGGCCGCGCGGGTGGAGATCCCCTCCATGTTCGACGCGGGCATCACCTCCATCGCCATCGATGCCTCGCACCTGCCGGACGACCAGAACCTTTTGGCCAACCTGGCCCTGAACCCCTACGTCCCCAAGTGGGCCGGGCTCGAGACCGAGGTGGGCGAGATCAAGGGCAAGGAAGGCCTCTCCACCGTGGAGGAGGCCCTCTTCCTCATCCAGGGTCTCAACGCCCACGACATCCACCCCGACTGGATCGCCCTGAACAACGGGACCACCCACGGCATCGAGGCCAGCGACGAGGGGATCCAGGTGGACCTGACCGCGGAGATCCACGCGGCCCTCGAGCCCTACCGGGTCTCCGGCGCTCAGCACGGGACCTCGGGGAACAGCTCGGCCCGGCTCCGGGAGATCGCGGCCCGGACCCGGACCACCAAGGCCAACGTCGCCACCGCCCTCCAGATGATCTCCTGGGGGGTCGAGGTCAACGACTACGGAAACGCCATCCTCGACGACCAGGGCCGTTTCCGGAAGGTCGAGGGCGAGGGGGTGACCGAGGCCCTCTGGGCCGAGATGGTGGCCTACGCCGAGGCGCGGGGCTGGAAGAAGGGCGACTACAAGCGGCTCAACCTGCCCTTCGAGAACAAGCTGCTCGGCCAGCCGGCCGAGGTGCGGGAACGGATGGCGCGCCGGGTGGAAGAGTTCGTCCACCGGCTCATCGTGGACGTCTTCAACGGCGCCGACACCGCCCCCCTGGCCATCCAGGCCATCCTGGACGCCGGCTCCTACGACCTCGGACCCAAGGGCCGGCGCATCGAGGACCCGGCCGAGTGGACCGAGGACCGCATCCGGCAACGGGCGGCCGCCATCCAGTCCGACAAGGGCCCGGCGGGCGACTTCGACGACTAGGCGCGGGGGCGATGCGGATCACCGGGGGCGCGGCGTGCGGGCGGCGCCTGTCCGCGCCCCGGGGCCTGTCCGTCCGCCCCACCGCCGACCGGGTCCGGGAAGCGCTCTTCCAGGTGCTCACCATCCGCCTCCACCGGCCCTGGGCCGAGTGCCGGGTGCTGGACCTCTTCGCCGGAAGCGGTGCCCTGGGCATCGAGGCCCTCTCCCGGGGCGCCCGAGAGGCGGTCTTCGTGGACCGGTCCCCGGCGGCCTTGGGCGCCATACGGCGGAACCTCGACCGGTGCGGCATGGCCGACCGGGGCCGCCTCCTCCGGGGGGACCTCGGGGGGCGGGCCGCGGTGCTGGAACGCGCCTGCCGGGAGGCCCCCTTCGACGTGGTCCTGGCGGACCCCCCCTACGGCCGGGGGTTGGCCCTCTCGGCGCTGCAGCGTGTGGCGGCCGCCGGGTGTCTGGCGCCCGGCGGCTGGATGGTGGTGGAAGAGGCCGCCGGGGCCGAATTCCCCGGGGGCCTCGAGGGCGGGGCCGGCGCCGGGCTCGTCCTCGCCGATACCCGGCGTTACGGGCAGACCGGGCTGTGGTTTTACCGGCGGCCGGTGCCCGGGATGGAAAGGAATCCTGCTCCATGACCCCTGTACCCGAGAAGGTGGCGGTCTACCCCGGCACCTTCGATCCCCTCACCAACGGGCACCTCGACGTGATCCGGCGCGGCCTCCGGCTCTTCGACCGGGTGATCGTGGGCGTCGGGGAGAACCCCGTCAAGCGGCCGCTCTTCACCCTGGAGGAGCGGCTCGACATGATCCGCGAGGCCGTGGGAGCCGATCCCCGGGTGGAGGTCGACAGCTTCGGCGGGCTCCTCGTGGATTTCGCCCGGGAGCGCGGGGCCGTGGCCATCCTCCGGGGCCTGAGGGCGGTCTCGGACTTCGAGTACGAGCTCCAGCGCGCCCTCATGAACCGGAAGCTCGACCGCGGCATCGAGACGGTCTTCCTCATGACCGGGTTCCGATGGATCTACATCAGCTCCACCATCGTGAAGGAGGCCGCGCGGTTCGGCGGCTCTCTCGAGGGCCTGGTTCCGCCCTTCGTGGAGACCCGGCTCCGGGCCAAGTACCAGGGGGGCGGAGCGGAAGGGTAGGGGGCGGCGTGCGCGGGCCGGGAAGCGGGGTTCCACGGGCGGCGGAGGCCGCGGGGAAGGAGGCCAGCCATGCCGGAAGCGAAGGATTTTCTGAGCCCTCATTCCATGTTGACGCCGGGCATCGCCGGCGCCATCACCACGGGCGTCGCCCTGCCCGTGGTCAATGCCTTCGACTTGAAATACAAGTGGGTGGCGCTGGCCGTCGGCTTCCTCCTGGCCCTCCTCATCGTGCTCCGGTTCAAGGACGGCGTCTCTCGCCTCGAGCGGGCCATCTACTGCATCCTGAACACGCTCATCATCTTCTCGGTGAGCGTCGGGGCGGGGGTCAACCTGGACTCGCCGCCCCGGGCCAAGGCGGCGCCCATGCCCCCCGCCGTGGAGAAGATCCTGGAACGCTACCGCGTGGAGACCCCGGTCAGCCGACTCAGGGGGTGGTTCGAACCCCGGGCGGCCCATGTGCAGCCCGCCGGGGGCGAGGGGGCGCCGGGGGCGAATGCCACCGTCGGGCTCGCCGGGGGAAGCGGCCAGCCGCCGCTGTCGCCGGAGGAGATCCGGCAGCTCCAGGACTACGTGCGGCAGCAGAAGGCGCTCGAGGAAGAGCAACGGCGATACAACCAGCGCTGGTCCTGGTGACGCGATCGGCGGTGCCTCGTCCGTGGTGGCCCTCCCGGCCAGGCGGCATGCCCGGGTCTCCCCCGGTGCGGCCCGGGCATCGCGGCCCGGCGTGACCCGGATGGACTCCCGCCGGACCACCGACACCCTCAAGGGGGTCGCCGTCGCCGCGGTGGTGGCCAACCACTACCTGATCCTGCACCTGTCCCCGCGGGCGGCGGGGTTCGCCAACGCCTGGATCGCCGTCTTCTTCTTCCTGAGCGGCTACGGGCTGTACCATTCGTTGGCCCGCCGGGGGGGCGGGCGGTGGCGGGACTTCTACGTCCGGCGCCTCACCCGCATCTACCCGTTGCTGTGGGCGGCCGGCCTCGTGGAACTCGTGCTCCGGCGCGGCCACTTCTCGCTCTGGACCTTCACCGGCATCCATGCGTCCGGCCACTACTGGTTCGTTCCCGCCCTGCTGCAGTGCTACCTCGCCGCCCCCGTGCTCTTCCTGGGGCTCCGGCGGACGGCCGCGGGTACCCTGCTGTGCCTGGCCGCGGCGGCGGCCGCGGCGAACCTCGCCTGCCTCGCCTTTCCGGGGACCGCCGGGCGGGCGGCCGCCTTCCTCCACGCCGCGTGGCGGGGCGTGGTCTTCCTCCATGTCCTGGTCTTCGCCGCCGGCATGTGGACGGCGGCCAGGGGGATGGCGGCTCGGCCGCCCTCCGCCGCCGCCCGCGCCGGGTTCTGGATCCTCGCCGCCGGGATCCTGGCGGTCATGGCGGGGCTCAAGGCGCAGGCGGGGGATCCCGTCGCGGCCCGCCTCTTCGACTGGCTCCCCGTGGCCCTGATCCTGGGATGGACGGTCTATGCCCTGCGCTTCTCCGTGGCCAGCCCGGCCTTTGCCGCCCTCGGCGTCGTCTCGTACCCGGTGTACCTCTTCCACATGCCCTACTACCGGGTGGTGGACATGGTGACCGGGGGCCTTCCGGGTGCCGCCTGGGGGGCCTTCGCCTGCCTGGCCGGGCTTCCGCTCCTCTTCATGGCGTGCCGGCGGCTGGAGGCCTGGGGCGGGGACGTGGGCCGGCGGATGCAGGCACGCCTCGCCGCCGGGGGTTGAATTTCATTCCCGCGTGCCTACCTTTCCGCCGAACCCATACATGGTCATACATGCAGCGGCCGAAGATCCGCCCGGCCCCGTCGGCCGGGGCGGTCGTCACGGTGTCTTTGCCACACCGGAAACATCTTCTTCATTTTCCGGAGGTCGAAGGCGTCATGAAGATCGCGCAGGTCGCCCCCCTCTTCGAGAGTGTCCCCCCCAGGCTCTACGGCGGCACGGAACGGGTCGTCTCCTACCTCACGGAGGAGCTGGTCCGGCTCGGGCACGAGGTCACCCTCTACGCCAGCGGCGACTCCCGGACCTCTGCGCGCCTCGTGCCGCTCTGCCGCGAGGCCCTGCGGCTCGACCCGGGCTGCCGGGATCCCCTCGCCCGCCACGTCTGCCTCCTCGAGCGGGTCTTCCAGGACATGCCCGGCTACGACTGCGTCCACTTCCACGTGGACTACCTCCACTTCCCCTACCTGCGGCGGCATCCCCACCCGCACGTCACCACCCTCCACGGGCGGCTCGACCTCCCGGAGCTGGCGGACCTCTACCGGGAGTTCCGCGAGATGCCCGTGTGCGCCATCTCCGAGAGCCAGAAGCGGCCGATCCCGTGGGCCAACTGGGTGGGGACGGTCCACCACGGGCTGCCGCTGGACCTCCACCGGTTCCGGCCGGGCAGCGGGCGGTACCTCGCCTTCCTGGGTCGCATCTCCCCGGAGAAGCGGGTGGATCGCGCCATCGAGATCGCGGTCCGCGCCGGCCTGGAGCTCAAGATCGCGGCCAAGGTGGACAAGGCCGACGAAGTCTACTTCCGGGAGCGGATCCAGCCGCTCCTCCGCCATCCCCTCGTGGACTTCGTGGGCGAGATCGGGGAAGACCGCAAGGGCGAGTTCCTGGGCGACGCCCTGGCCCTTCTCTTCCCCATCGACTGGCCGGAGCCCTTCGGCCTGGTCATGATCGAGGCCATGGCCTGCGGCACCCCAGTGGTGGCCTACCGGTGCGGTTCGGTGCCGGAGGTGGTGGAGGACGGGGTGACCGGGTTCATCGTGGACGGCGTCGACCAGGCGGTGGCCGCGGTGGAGCGCGTGGGCAGGCTCGACCGCCGGCGGATCCGGCGGGTCTTCGAGGAGCGGTTCAGCGCCCGGCGGATGGCCATGGATTACGTCAAGATCTACGAGTCCCTGGCCTGGTCGGCCCGGCGGCCGCGGCTCGCCGCCTGAGGGGGCCGCGCGTGGCGGGAGGCCGGGATGTCATACGGGTGGACGAGCACTACTACGTGCGCGCCACCTCCACCATGGTGGACGACCGGACCCGGGTCCTGAAGCACGGAAACGGGTTCGCGGTCTTCGACCGCTACGGCGACATCCTGAACATCGGGCGGGGGGAGCAGGGGATCTACCACGAGGACACCCGGCATCTTTCCCGCCTGGAGATCCGCCTCAACGACCGGCGCCCCCTCCTCCTCTATTCCACGGTGAAGTCCGACAACACCCTCCTCACCGTGGACCTCGCCAACCCGGACTTCGAGGTCCCGGGGGAGGGCCGGATCCCGCAGGGGGCCGTCCACGTCTTTCGTTCCAAGGTGCTGCACGGGGGCGCCTGCATCGAGCACATCCGGCTCCACAACTACGCCTGTTGCCCCGTGGCCTTCACCCTCGAGGTCTTTTTCGATGCGGACTTTGCCGACATCTTCGAGGTCCGGGGCACGGAGCGGCGGGCCCGGGGACGGGACCTCGCCCCCCGGGTCCGCCGCGATACCGTGATCTTCGGCTACCGGGGCCGGGACGGCGTGGTGCGGCGGACCTGGGTCACCTCGGACCCGGCGCCCACCGAGGCCTGGGCCGGCGGTTTCCGGTACCGGGTACGGCTGCCGGCCCGGGGCGCCACGGATATCTACCTGCGCGTCGCCTGCCAGGCGGACGAGACCCGTGTGCGGGACCTGGCCGCGGCCTACCGGGACATCTACACCGGGCTCCAGCAGGGCGTGGCCGCTTCGTGGCACCGGCAATGCTACGTCTCCACCTCCAACGAGCAGTTCAACGACTGGCTCAACCGGGCCTACGCCGATCTCCGGATGCTCACCACCCCCACCGGCCACGGCCTCTATCCCTATGCCGGGGTGCCCTGGTTCAGCACGGTCTTCGGCCGGGACGGGATCTGGACCGGGCTGGAGTGCCTCTGGCACAACCCGGACCTGGCACGCGGGGTCTTGCGCTACCTGGCGGCCTTCCAGGCGGACGACGAGGACCCGGCCACCGACGCCCAGCCCGGCAAGATCCTCCACGAGGTCCGCCGCGGGGAGATGGCCCGGACCGGGGAGGTCCCCTTCGGCCGCTACTACGGCAGCGTGGACGCCACCCCGCTCTTCGTGGTCCTGGCCGGGGCCTACTTCGGGCGGACGGGGGACCGGGAGTTCCTCCGGGAACTCTGGCCCCACGTGCAGCGGGCCATCGAGTGGATCGACACCTACGGCGACGTGGACGGGGACGGGTTCGTGGAATACGCCCGGCGGACCCCCAGGGGGCTGGTGAACCAGGGGTGGAAGGACTCCGAGGATGCGGTCTTCCACGCGGACGGCACCCTGGCCCGGGGTCCCGTGGCACTCTGCGAGGTCCAGGGCTACGTCTACGAGGCCAAGCGGGCCGCGGCCCGCTTGGCCCGGGCCTTGGAGGCACCCGGCGCCGCCGAACGCTGGGAGGCGGAGGCGCGCCTCCTGCGCGACCGGGTCGAGGCCGCCTTCTGGTGGCCGGAACGGGGGACCTACGTCCTGGCCCTCGACGGGGAGAAACGACCCTGCCGGGTGGCGGCTTCCAACCCGGGGCACCTCCTCTTTTCCGGCCTTCCCGACCGGCGGCGGGCGGCGGAGTTGGCGCAGACCTTCCTGGCCCCGGCCTTCTTCTCCGGGTGGGGCGTGCGGACCCTGGCCGAGACCGAGTGCCGCTACAACCCGATGTCCTACCACAACGGCTCGGTCTGGCCCCACGACAACGCCATCATCGCCGCCGGCCTGGCGCGCTACGGGCACAAGGTGGAGGCCGCCCGGATCCTCGCGGGTCTCTTCGACGCCAGCATCTTCATGGACCTTCACCGGTTGCCGGAGTTGTTCTGCGGGTTCGCCCGGCGACCTGGGGAAGGTCCCACGCACTACCCCGTGGCTTGTCTCCCGCAGGCCTGGGCCAGCGGTGCGGTCTTCCTGCTGCTCCAGGCCGTCTTGGGGCTCGAATTCCGCCCCGGGGCGCGGGAGATCCGGTTTCGGCACCCGCTCCTGCCGGCCTTCCTGGAAGAGGTCAAGCTCGAGAACCTGCGCCTCGGCGAGGCCAGCGTGGACCTGGTCCTCCGGCGCCATGCCCGGAACGTGAGCGTGGACGTGGCCCGAAAGGATGGGCCCGTGGAGATCGTGGTGGCGGCCTGAGGGCGGCCCCCGGGGCGGCTAGAAGAGTTTGTCGAAGATGGAGGTGCAGGCCGTGGCCTCGTCCATGAGGCGCCGCACGGCGGGGTCGAGCTCCCGGTAGGCGCGCAGTTTTTCCGCCGCCGTCCGGCATTCGCCCTTGGCGATGGCGTCTTTGCCCCAGGCGATGGCGAGTTCCTTGAGCGCCGAGCGCACCTTGGGGTGCGTGCCCGGCAGCTGGGCGAGGAGCCATTCGGCGCTCTCGAACCGCTTCTTCGCCACGAGCCGCCGGCAATGGGTCACGACGAGGCCGATCCGCTCCTCTTCCAGGGCCTTCTTCGTGGCGGCGTCGGCGATGTCCGCGGCTTCCTCCAGGGCGTGGGCGGCCAGGATGAAGTTTTCCGCCGAGGCCAGGGTCTCGGCCCGCCGACGGTAGGTCCGGACCAGCCGCGCCGACAGCGCGGGATCCCCCCTGAAGGAGAGGGCCTTCTTGGCGTACTTGAGCCATTCTTCCTCGAAACCGCTGCGGCGGAACTGGTCGGCGAGGAAGAGGTACTTCTCGAAGAGGTCGGGTTTCCCGAGACAGGAGTCCACCACGGCCAGCCGCTGCTCGAAGAGCCGTTCCGCCTGCCGGGTTTGGCCGTCCGCGACCAGGCGGGGGATCGCCAGGCTCAGGTGCTTCCAGGTGAGCCCGGCGAGGTCGCATTTCTCCGTGAAGTGGAGGGCGAAGTCCAGGGTGGCGGCCGCGTGGTCCAACTCTCCGCCCCGGAGGTCGGTCTGGATCTGGTCCTTCACGATCCGGACGATGCGGCCCTCCACCTTGGCGGAGGCCGGGGAGTACTTCACGGCGAGGCCGAAGAGCTCGCCGGCCACCTCGTTCTGGCCCTGGGAGAGCAGCACCCGGCCCAGGTTCAGGAAGGTCTCGCTGAGGTCCTGGCCGATCTCCTGCCGTATCGAGCAGTCGGCCAGCACCTGGTTCAGGTACTCGTGGCAGGTCTGGTAGTCGCCCCGGTCGAAGGCCCGCTTGGTGAGGGCCACCTTCTCGTTGCAGGCGGCGGCCTCGGAGAAGTTCTTCTGGAAGGCGTCGGCGAAGCGGGGCCGGGCCTCGCGGACCCGGGCGAAGAGCCCGGCCTTGAAGGCGGCCGCCCGGTCCCACGACGACCGGAGCAGTGACTTGTACCGGGGGAGCGCCACCTCGTAGAGGACTTCCAGGAAGAGCCGGTCCGGGATGGCGGGGAAGGTCTCCGCCGGGGTCATGAGGTAGGGAAAGGCGCGCTCCCGGTAGTCCGAACCGGCCACGGCGTAGCTGAGGCCCAGGACCCGGGTCCGGGCGGGTCCCTTGGGGACGGATTTCTCGATCCGCCGGACCAGGTTGAGGTCCTTGAGCGGGCGGCGGGCCTGGTCGGCGGCCCGGGTCACGAAGGCGAGGTAGTCCGACCGGTCCAGGAACAGGGGTTCGGCGGCGAAGAGGAGGGCATCGTCGAGGACGGAGGACCAGCCGCGGCCCTGGGCCAGTTCTTCTTCCAGGTAGGAGAGGACCAGGGTGGCGGGGTGGGGGGTCTTGCCCGGGGCGTACTGGGCCAGGAGATCGTAGCGTTCCTCGATCTCGGGGTCCAGGAACTTGGCGCTCTTCGCGTAGACCATGAACTCACCGAGGAAGCGCCGCTTGTCCGCCGGGCCGAAGCTCCATTCCCGCCCGCCGTGGTCCAGGAAGTAGGTTCGACCCAGCCGGCTCTTCTTGAACCGGAAGACCGGGACGTCGTAGCCCAGGACGTTCACGGAGATGGCCAGGCCTCCCCCGGGCTCGGCCCCGGCGGCGGGGCCGGGGCCGCCGAGGGCGACGGCGAGGCACAGGCACAGGCCGGCGGCCAGGGCGGCCGCGGTCGTCTGGACGGTTTTCGGCCGGGGTTGCATGCCGGGCATCCTTGTCGCGGTGCGGGCGGGGCGCACCTCCGCTCCTTCCAGTCCATGCTATCGGCCGGGGATCGAGAAGGGTTAAACCCGGGCGGCGGATCCGGGAGCGGGGCGCGGCGTCAGCGGCCTCGGCGCCGGCGCGCGGCGGCCATGCGCTTGGCCTCCACCAGCTCGCCCGCCGTCATGAGGGGCTCGAGCCTGGCCAGGGCCCGGGCGGCGGCCTCGGCGCCGGCCTCGGCCGCCAGCTGGAACCACATGTAGGCGGTGCTGTAGTCGCTGGGGACCCCCAGCCCCTTGAAGTAGAGGTAGCCCAGGCTGTAGCGGGCCGCGGCGTGGCCCTTGTCCGCGGCGTTCCGGAACCAGTCCGCCGCGGCCCGGTAGTCCCGCCGGACGCCGTCGCCGAGGTAGTAGAGGCGCCCCACCCGGTAGGCGGCCTCCGGGTCGCCGGCCTCCGCGGCCTTTCGCAGCCAGGCCAGGCCCACGGCCACGTTCTTCGGGACCCCCCGGCCCTCCAGGAAGAGAACGCCCAGGGTGCGCCAGGCCCCCACGTGGCCGTTCCGGGCGGCCTTTTTGAGCCAGGCCGCGGCGCGCGCCGGGGCCTTTTCGGCCCCCCCGGCCCCGTCGAGGAGCAGGAGGGCCAGAGCGAACTGCGCCTCCGCGTGGTCGTGCCGCGCGAGTTCCCGGCACAGGGCCGCGGCGCCCGCCTGGCCGTTCCGGCCCGCCTGGAGGGCCCAGCGGGCGGCCGCGTCGGGGTCGGCGGGGCCGCCGAGGCCGTGGGCCAAAAGATCGGCGAGGTGGAGCTGGGCCCCGGCATGACCCTTCCGGGCCGCCGGGGTGAACCACCGCCGGGCGAGGGCGTCGTCCCGGGGCACGCCGAGGCCCTCGTGGTAAACCACGCCGAGGGCGTCCTGGGCGTCGGGATCACCGGCGCGGGCCGCGGCCTCGAGTTCCATGACCTCGGCCGGCGGGGCCTTGGCGGCCTCTTCCGGGGCCGGGCCGCGGAGGAGGCCGCAGCCGGCGAGGAGGAGCAGGGCGGCGAGGACGGCGGCGGCGCGGGCGGCCGCGGGCGGTTTCGGAATGCCGGTTCCCGGGCTCATGCCTTCCGGCGCGAGAAGAGGCCGTGGGCGATCCACCCGACCAGGAACCCCACGGCGAGCAGCAGGACGACCAGGACGGCCCTCGAGACGGCCAGGCTCCAGAACAGGAACCGGATCTCCACCACGGCGGCGTTCTGCACCGCGAAGAGAAGGCCGAGAACGGCCGCCGCGAGACCCCCGAGGGCCTTCCAGCCCAGGGGCGGGCGGAACCGGGCAGAGATCTTTGCCGGGGCGCCGGTCACGGCTGCGCCTCCACGTCGTCGTCCTCCAGCCAGCGGGAGAGGACGTCCACGATCTTCCGGGCCTGGTCGCGGCTCGAGATGTTGAACTTGGCCTGCTGCCGGTATTCCCCGCGGATCTTCCGGTAGCGGCGGATGGTGAACCGGTCGTCGCCGTAGCCGTCCTTGCTTCGCTCCCATTGACGGTAGCGGTAGAGGACGGTGGCCCAGGCCCCCTTGGAGAGGATGGCCTTGTCCAGCTCCTGGACGACGGTGACGCCGTCCTCCTCGTATTCGATGGTGAGGTCTTCCACGTGCGAGCTCATTTCGTGTCCTTTCCCGGCGGTGTCCCCCCGGCCGCCCCCCGGGGGTCGATCTCGGCCCGGAAGCGCGGCAGGCATTCGGGGTGGTGCCTTTTCACGAAGTCTACCAGCTTTTCGCGGACGTCACACCGGAGGTCCCAGGCGGTGGGGGAGTCGGCCGCGCTCATCAGTGCCCGGAGCTCCAGGCACTGCTCCCGGGCGGCGGTCACCTGGAGGACGCAGACCTTGCCGTCCCAGCGGGGATCCGCCTCGAGGACGCGCCGGAGTTCCCCCCGGAGCTCTTCCACGGGGAAGGTGTAGTCCACGTAGAGGAAGACGGTCGCCAGGATGTCCGCCGAGGTGCGGGTCCAGTTCTGGAAGGGCCGTTCCGTGAAGTAGGTGATGGGGACCACGAGGCGCCGGAGGTCCCAGATCCGGACCACCACGTAGGTGAGGGTGATCTCCTCGATCCAGCCCCATTCCCCCTCCACGATGACCACGTCGTCGAGCCGGATGGGCTGGGTGACGGCGATCTGGATGCCCGCCAGCAGCATGGCGATGCTGCGCTGGGCGGCAAACCCCAGGATGATCCCGGCCACGCCCGCCGAGGCGAGAAGACTCACCCCGAGCTGGCGGACGGTGTCGAAGGTCATGAGCACGGCGGCCAGGGAGAGGAGGGCCACCACGAAGATGACGACGTTGCGGAAGACCTTGACCTGGGTGTGCACCGCCCGGGCGCGCAGGTTGTCCCGCACGCCGACGTCGAACCGGGCCAGGATGAGCCCCTCCGCCACGGCCGTGGCCTTGACCAGGGTCCAGGCCACGGCCAGGATGAAGAGGACCCCGTGCAGGTGGCGCAGCTGGCGAAGGGCCTCGGCCGGCAGCGCCAGGAAGGGGAGCGAAAGACCTAGGAAGGCCAGGGGGAAGAGGGCCAGGAGGGGCGCCGGGGCGTGGCGGGCCACCGCCTCGTGGGCCCCGGCCCCGCCCCGCCTCGCCCACGCCCGGAGGAAGCGCAGGGCCAGGAAGGCGGCGGCGAGGCCGGCCAGGATGGCCCCGGCCATCACCGCCAGGGAACAGGCCGCTCCCTGGCAGGCCGTGGAGGCGGGCCCGCCGGCCGCGGCCGCGCCGCCCCCTCCGAAGATGCCGTCCAAGGTGAGCGCCGAGGGGAGTGACGTCGAATCCATGTGCATGCGGGGAGACCTCCGGCGGCTCGCCCGAGGGACGCGGGCGCCGCGCCCCCGGTGGGGGAGATTATACAACAGATCCGTCCCCCCTTCTGCCGCCGGGCGGCGGGGGCTATAGTGCCGGGCCGGGGCCGGCGCCGGGAAAGGGGATCGCATGCAGGCACGCGGGGAGCGAGGAGAAACGACGGGGAGGGCTGCTTCCGGGACCGTCCACCGGCTCTTCGCCGTGGCCCCGCCGGGCCTCGAGGCGGTGACCGCCCGCGAGGTCGAGACCCTCGGCACCCCGGGGCGGGTGCGGCCCGGCGGCGTCGAGTTCCGGGGGGATCTCCGGGGCCTCTACCGGGCCAACCTCCACCTCCGGACGGCCCACCGCGTGCTCGTGCGGGTGGCGGCGTTCGCCGCCCCGGGCCTCGCCGCCGTCGCCCGGGAGACCGCCCGCTACCCCTGGGAGATCTACGTCCCGGCCGGGTGCCCGGTCCGGGTCCGGGTCACCGCGCACCGCTCCCGGCTCTACCACACCGGCGCGGTGGCCGAGCGGGTCTTGCGGGGCATCGCAGACCGGCTGGGGAGGAGCGTGGAACCCGCGTCCGGCCCCTCGGGGGCGGGGGAGGTCCTCCTGGTGGTCCGGGTCGCGGGGTCGCACCTCCAGGTGAGCGTGGACAGCTCCGGGGCGCACCTCCACCGGCGGGGCTGGCGGCGGGCACACGCCGCCGCCTCGCTCCGGGAGACCCTGGCCGCGGGGATGCTTCTTGCGGCCGGCTGGGACGGCACCGCGCCCCTCCTCGATCCCTTCTGCGGGGCGGGCACCATCGCCGTGGAGGCGGCGTTCATCGCCGCAGGCCGGGCCCCGGGGATCGCGCGCTCGTTCGCCTTCGAGGCCTGGCGGAACTTCGACCCGGCGCTGTTCGACGAGCTGCGCGAGCTCGCCCGCCGACAGGAACGGCCGGTGACGGCCGCCATCCGGGGCGCCGACCTCGATCCCCGGGCGGTGCGGGCCGCCCGGGCCAACGCGGCCCGGGCGGGTGTGGCGGAGGCGGTCACCTTCCTCCGGGCCCCCGTCGAGGCCCTGGAACCCGTCGGCGACGCGCCCGGCTGGATCGTGAGCGATCCGCCCTACGGGCGCCGCTCCCGGGTCCCGGGCGGGGCGGAGCGGGCATGGGCCGCGCTGGGCCGCCGCCTCCGGCGGCGTTTCTCCGGCTGGCGGGTGGTGGTGCTCGGGCCGGACCGGCTGGCCCCCGCCCTGGGACTTCCCCTCGAGCCCTTGGCCCTCCTCGACAACGGCGGGCTCAAGGTGCGGCTCCTCCGGGGCCGGGTGCCCGGGCGGTGAGGGGCGGCGGGGGAGATCTTGGCCTTCACGGCCTTTCCCAAGGCCATGTGGCGGCAGATATGAACGATCCCCGCAAGCGCTTGAGCCGCAAGGCCGGGCGGCGCACCGGCGTGGCGGGTATCTTCCCCGATCGGGCTGCCGCCATCGGGCTGGTGGGGGCGGTGCCGGTCGAGCGGAATGACGCATGGGCCTTCCTCGCGATGGTCGCGCCTTGTTCTTGGTGATTCCCGCGACGCCATCAAAAAAAGGGGGCCCATGAGGGCCCCCGGGGGTTCTCGGGGAGGCAAGGGGATCTATTCGCCGACACCGCCCATGACCAGGGGCTTGACGATGGCGAAGGCGAACTCGCAGAGCAGGATGAGGAGCAGGACCCGGGCCGGCCCCTTGGCCTTCACGGCCGCCGCCGTGATGCTGAAGAGGGGGACGAGGCCCAGGATGGCCACCCCCCCGATGCACAGCATGTCCATGGCGGTGAGATGGGAGAGGAACCAGGAGTAGCCGTGGATGGTCATGCCGCCGACACCCTCCCAGAACTTGCTGGCGGGCTCCCCCCAGTGGGCGGCGACCACGTGGACGTCCAGGAAGGGATGGACGCCGAAGAGGTAGAGGACGCCGGGGATCAGCATGGCCGCCAGGCCCACGTAGGTCAGAAGCTCCATGGACTTGGCGAAGGCCAGCCCGCTCGGGTCCACCGTGACGTTGTTGTTCTTTTCCATTTCCATGTCGTCTCTCCTCCCTAGAGCAGCTTCGGGATGACGCCCAGGCCGCCGAGGCCCTTGATCACGTCGATGACACCCGCGGCCAGCAGGATGAACATGACCAGGTAGCGCACGAAGACCGGCTTGGCCCGCTCCGCGATCTTGGCCCCGATCTTGGCCCCGATGTAGATCCCGATGATGGCCGGAATGAGGATGAGGGCCAGCAGCGCCCCCTTGGAGAGGTAGATCCAGCACGCGGCGGCGTCGTTGATGGTGATGATCGCCATGCTGGTGGAGGTCGCCACCTTGATGGGGGCCCCCATGACCATGTTCAGGACGGGAACGTTGGCCCAGCCCGCGCCCAGGCCGAACATCCCGGCCACGAAGCCCACCGCCGCGAAGGCGAGCGCCCCCAGGGGCAGCTTCGTGGTCCGGTACTCGACGACTTTCCCGAGGTTCGGCTCGAACCAGGAGCCGGTGATGTCCAGGGCCGCCGAGAGGGAATCGACCCGGTCGACCTCGGGGAACTCGAGCTTCTTGGCCGTGCTCATCACCACGAAGATCACGAAGAGCACCGCGCCGAGGGCGATGGTGAGGTAGTACTTCCCGGTGGGGAAGGCGTTGGTGATCCAGAGGCCCACGACGCCGCCGATGATGGAGGTGATCGTGGAGACGATGAGCAGGGGCGTCATGAGCTTGATGTTGGCCAGGCCCTTGCGCATCAGGTGGGGGGTGGAGGAAAAGGCGCTCATCATGGCCATGATGAGCCCGGTGCCCCGGATGAAGTCCATGCTGAAGGGGAAGAAGGCGGTGGCGATGGGGACGAACAGGACGCCGCCGCCCACCCCGGAGACCGGGGCGATAAGGCCGATGGTGAAGGTGAAGAAGAACAGGCAGGTCGGCCAGAACCACCAGGCATGCCCGCCTCCGGGGGTGGCGCTCGTGCCGGCCGCCAGGGCGATGCCGCCTACCGAGAGCACGAGCAACGCCGCCAGGATACCGATTTGGAGTCGCAACGTGGGTCGTTTCATGGGTCTCTTCGTGTCCTCCTCTTCGTTGTGGAGTGCCGGGGCGAGACGACTTCGGGCCCTTCGGCGTTCCCCGGCCGGGCCCGGCCCCCTCGGCGGCCCGCGGCCCCGGGTTTGAGGCCAGCTTGCCGGTCCCGGGCCCCGAAAATGAATCCCTCTTCATCCAAATTGGACAGGTTTATAGCACCATTGGGGGGGGTGGTCAAATGGGGCCGCGCACGGAAGAGCCGCCCGAGCGGGCGGGTTGCAACCGCGCCCCGGCGGCGTTTAGATCCCGGTAACCGGCGGCCTTTCGCCGGCCGTGGAAAGGAGCAGGACGCAGGTGAGGGACGCACCGGAGACCGCGCGGGGGCTGGAGGGGGCGCCCCGGCCGTTTCCATCCCGGGCCGAGGCCGGGGCGCGCTGGGACGACTGGCGCTGGCAGATGGCTCACCGCCTCCGGCGTCCCGGGGACCTCGGCCGCCTGCCGGGGGTCTCCCCGGCCGCAGCGGCCGTCCTCCGGGTCTATCCCTTCGCGGTGACCCCGTACTACCTCTCCCTGGCGGACTGGTCCGACCCGGCCGATCCCATCCGCCGCCAGGCTCTCCCCGACCCCCGGGAGATCGCCGTCCGGCATCCCGGCTCGAACCCCGATCCCCTGGCCGAGGCCGAGCACATGCCGGTCCCGGGTCTCATCCACCGCTACCCGGACCGGGTGCTCGTCCTCGCCGCGGCCACTTGCGGCGTCCTCTGCCGCCACTGCAACCGGAAGCGCTTCTGGCGCGGCGGCGGCCGCCACCTCCGGGGGGCCCGGCTCGAGCGCATGGCCGCCTACGTGGCGGCCCACCCGGAGGTACGCGAGGTGATCCTCTCCGGCGGGGATCCGCTCACCCTCTCCGATGCCCGGCTCGAGGCCTACCTCTCCCGGTTCCGGGCCATCCGGCACGTGGAGGTGCTGCGGGTGGGGACGCGGGCCCCCGTGGTGCTCCCCATGCGGATCACCGGGGCGCTCTGCCGCCTGCTCGCCCGCCACCGCCCGCTCTGGCTGAACACCCACTTCAACCACCCCCGGGAGCTGACGGCCGAGGCCGCGCGGGCCTGCGACCGGCTCTCCCGGGCCGGCATCGCCGTCTCGAACCAGACGGTGCTGCTCCGGGGCGTCAACGACCGCCTCGAGGTCCTCCGGGCCCTCTTCCACGGCCTCCAGCGGATGATGGTCCGCCCCTACTATCTCTTCCACTGCGACGCGGCCGCCGGGACGGACCACTTCCGGACCAGTGTCCGCCAGGGGCTGGCCATCATGGAGGGACTCTGGGGGCGGAGCGGGGGGCTCACGCTGCCCGCCTACGTGGTGGATCTCCCCGGCGGGGGCGGCAAGGCCGCGGCCGGGCCGGTGCACCTGGTGGGGTTCGAGGGCGGGGAGGCGGTCTTCCGGACCTTCGAGGGCCGCGTGGTCCGCGTCCGCGAGGCCGGGGGTGACAGGGCGGGCGGAGGGGTATAAGGAAAAAGAAGGAAAGGAGGAGAAACCGATGAACGTCCGCTCCGCCCGGCGCCTGCTCTCGTCGCTCCTGCCGCCCCGGGCCGAGCCCGGCTGGCGCGTCCGCCTCTGGGACGGCACGGAGCTGGCCTCCGAGACCGCCCCGGCCTTCACCCTCCACGTGCGGCACCCCTCGGCCCTCGAACGGGTGGCCGGGGATCCCTCCATGGGCTTCGGCGAGGCCTACGTCGCGGGGCACCTCGATGTGGAGGGCGACCTCGGCGCGCTCCTCGGCCTGGCCTACCGGGAGGACCTCTTCGCGCGGCTTTCCCCCCTCAAGAAGGCGCGCCTGTGCTGGTGGCACCTCCGGGGCCGGAGCGGCCTCCGCCGCGCCCGGCGCGAGATCAGCCACCACTACGACCGGGGCAACGAGTTCTACCGGCTCTGGCTCGACGAGGGGCTCAACTACTCCTGCGCCTACTTCGAGACCCCCGAAACCGACCTCGAGACCGCCCAGCGGGCGAAGAACGCCCTGGTGCTCCGGAAGGCGGGCCTGAGGCCCGGACACCGGCTCCTGGACGTCGGCTGCGGGTGGGGGAGCCTGCTCCTGGCCGCGGCGGAGACGCCGGGCGTCCGCGCCCTGGGGATCACGCTCTCGGAGCGGCAGCTGGAGCTGGCCAGGGAGCGGATCCGGCGGGCCGGGGCGGCCGACCGGGTGGAGGTGCGGCTGGCGGACTACCGGGAGCTGGACCCCGGGCGCGACGGGCCCTTCGACCGGGTGGTCTCGGTGGGGATGTTCGAGCACGTGGGCCGGCGCAACATCCCGGTCTTCTTCGAGCGGGTCCGGCGGCTCTTGAAGCCCCGGGGACTCTTCCTGCTCCACACCATCGGGCGCATCCTGCCCAGGGAGACGGATCCCTGGATCCGGGCCCACATCTTCCCGGGCGGCTACATTCCGGCCCTGGTGGAGATCCTGCCGGCGGCGGAGCGCGCGGGCTTCGACTTCCTGGACCTCGAGAACCTCCGCCGCCACTACCACCGGACCCTCGGGCACTGGATCGAGCGCTTCGAGGCCCGGAGCGGGGAGATCGCCGGGCGGATGGGCGAGGCCTTCGTCCGGATGTGGCGCCTCTACCTCCACGGCTCCCGGGCGGCCTTCGGCGAGGGCGACCTCCACCTCTTCCAGCTGCTCTACAGCCGGGGGCGGCGGGAGGATCTGCCGCTCACCCGGCGGCACTTCTACGAGGCGGCGGAGGGCGGCTTCCCGCCCCACCCGGCCGCCGCTAGCCCTTGAGGCAGGCCATGGGCCGCACCCGCGCCACCTTCCGGGCCAGGCCCGCCGCGTCGGTGGCGTCCACCACGGCGGTCACGTCCTTGTAGGCGCCGGGGGCCTCTTCCGCGGCTCCGCGGTAGCTGGCCGCGCGGACGAGGATGCCCCGGTGGGCGAGCTCGGCCACCACCTTCCGGCCGGTCCAGCGCTTGAGGGCCGCCTTGCGGCTCATGGCGCGCCCCGCCCCGTGGCAGGCCGAGCCCCAGGCGAGCCGCTCCCCGGATTCGAGGCCCACCAGGATGTAGGAGCAGGTGCCCATGGTGCCGCCGATGAGGCAGGGCTGGCCCACGCGGCGGAAGGCGGCGGGGATCTCCGGCCGGCCCGGGCCGAAGGCCCGGGTGGCGCCCTTTCGGTGGACGTAGAGGCGCCGGGGCGTGCCGTCCACCACGTGGGTCTCCACCTTGCAGGTGTTGTGGCTGACATCGTAGAGGGTCCGGACCTCGGCGCGGGGCAGGATCTCCGCGAAGACCTCCCGGACGAGGTGGGTGAGGACCTGGCGGTTGGCGAGGGCGCAGTTGATGCCGCAGGCCATGGCCTTGAAGTAGCGTTCGCCCTCCGGGGAGCGGATGGGGGCGCAGACCAGCTCGCGCTCGCGGATGGGGATGGCGTACTTCTTGGCGGCCCGGCCGAGGACCTGGAGGTAGTCGGTGCCGATCTGGTGCCCGAGGGCCCGGGAGCCGCAGTGGATGGCCACCACCACGTCGTCTTCCCGGAGCCCGAGGGCCTCGGCGGACGGCCGGTGCCAGATCTCGTCCACGTACTGGATCTCGAGGTAGTGGTTGCCCGAGCCGAGGGTGCCCACCTGGCGGTGCTGGCGGCGCTTGGCGGTGTCGGAGACGCAGGCGGGGTCGGCGCCCTCGATGCGCCCCCCTTCTTCCACGTGGGCCAGGTCGTCCGGGGTCCCGTAGCCCCTTTCCACCGCCCAGCGGGCGCCGTCCACGAGGACCTCGTCGAGGCGGTCCGGGGCGAGGCGGATCTTCCCCTCCGAGCCCACGCCGCAGGGGACCACCTCGAAGAGCCGGTCGATGAGGGCCTCGAGGCGGGGTTGCACCTCCGCCCGGGTCAGCCCGGTGAGCAGGGTCCGGACCCCGCAGGAGATGTCGTAGCCGACGCCGCCCACGGAGATGACCCCGCCGGCCTCGGGGTCGAAGGCCGCCACCCCGCCGATGGGGAACCCGTAGCCCCAGTGGGCGTCCGGCATGGCCAGGGCCGCACCCACGAGGCCGGGGAGGCAGGCCACGTTGATGAGTTGCTCCCGGACCTTCTCGTCCATGGCCCGGACGAGGTCCTCGGTGGCGAAGATGCGCGCGGGGACCCGCATCTCGCCCTGCCGTGGGATCTCCCACTGGGTCTCGCCGATCCTTTCCAGGTTGGAGATGTCCATGGCGGGGTCCTCCTCTCTTTGACCTGGATCCGCGGGCGTTCAAGAACAGGCCAGGTGCGAGGCGGCGACGATAATGAACGCCGCCACGGATCCAGGTCTCAGACGTCCACCACACACTGGGCGATCCACCCCGGGCCGGTCTCCCGGACCGCCAGTTCCGTGTAGGTGGCCCCCTTCACCTCCACGCCCGGCTCGTGGCGGGCGGGGTCGAAGGGTTCGCCCCGGGCCGTCCCGGAGAGCCCGAGCCCGCGGATGGAGACCTCGAAGCCGGAGAAGACGAAGCCGCGGATGTCGGCCTCGGCCAGCAGCGTGTTCAGCCAGGCCACGAAGAGTCCCTCGAGGTCGTCCCCGGTGCATCGGACCGGGACGGCCTCCACGGGCCGGACCGCGTCCAGGTTGGTGACCACCAGGGAGAAGAGGGCCCGGGCGGCGTCGGCGAAGGCGGCCTCCAAGGTGGGCCCCCGGCCGCGGATACCGATGTCGGCGCCGTGCTCGAAGGTCTCCATGGCGGTATCCCCTCCGGGGGGCTCAGGGCACGGGCGGCACCCCGGCCCCCTTCCAGCCCTTGCGGCCCCACTCGATCCACCCCCACGAGGACAGCCCCGTGAAGACCACGAAGAGGGCGGCCTGGGCGTAGATCCCGTGGTAGACGTCCACGACGACCCAGCCCACGTTGGCCACGGTGTAGAAGGCAAAGCCCGACCGCCGCTTCTTGATGTTCAGGACCGCGCCGATAATACTGAGACCGGCCAGGGTCCAGGTGACGACGGCGTCGATGAGTTGGGGCGTCTCCATGGTCATGATGGATGCAGGCGTCTCCTGTCGATGGAGTCTCCGTCGAAGATGGGGCCGCACCGCGCCCGGGAAGGGATGGCCCGGGCACCCGTCACCGGGAGGCGGCGCCGCCGTTTCCATGGCCCTACCACCCATAGTCTAGTCATTGGGCTGGCCGGAGGCCAGCCGCGGGAGACATCCATGAGCGCACGGACCATTCGCATCGGAAGGGCCAACGTGGGGCTCATCGGCCTCGAGCGGGCCATGGCCGAGGTGGCGGCCGAGGCCGGTCCCGGGGGGCTGCCGCCCCGGGAGGCGGCCCGGCGGCTCCTCGACCGGCTCACCGCCCGGAACTACGTCCCGGACACCGCCCGCGAAGAGTACCTCGCGGCGCTGGCGGACCTCTGGCGCCGGGAGCACGGGGAGCCGGCGCCCGAACCCGCCTCCGCCCTCACCATCCGCATCCTGGGCAAGGACTGCGTCAGCTGCAACCGGCTCGAGGAGATGGTGCGCCTCGTCCTGGACCGCTGGGGTGTCGCCGCGGACCTCGACCACGTCCGGGACCTGGACGAGATCTGGCGCTACGGGGTCTTCAAGACCCCGGCCCTGGTGGTGGATGGAAAGGTGGTCTGCGCCGGGCGGCTGCCGCCCCAGGCAGAGGTGGAGGGCTGGCTGCGCGAGGCCGTGGCGGCCGCGCGGGGCGGGCCGGCCTCTACTTGACAGGGAGGGGGGCCGGCCAGTAAATGTACTCCACTCCGGCGTGTGGCATGGTCCACGTGCGGCGCGTCGGTCCTGTGGTGGGCGTAGCTCAGTTGGTTAGAGCGTCGGGTTGTGGCCCCGGAGGTCGTGGGTTCGAATCCCACCGCTCACCCCACCGGCATCCGGCGGACCGGCCCATCGGCCGGTCCGTTTTTTTTGTGTGGCGCCGCCGAAGCGGCGCCGGTCGCGGCGGTGCATCGGGCGGCCTCGTCCTCGGCGCTCTCCCCGCCTCCACGAGCAACGTTTCCCCACACCTCCACCTGGGCCGTCTCGGGGCTGGATCCTGTTCCGTTCGGGTCTGGGGGCCGGATGCCCAGGGCCACGCGGGACGGCGAGGCGCCCGTTTCGGCGGGATCAGCCGTCCGCCCGCGGCGGGGCGTCCTCGCGGAGGATCCCCTCCAGGAAGAACTGGCTGATCTGGCGGGCCGCGGTCCCGACGCTGTATTTCTTCTTGGGTGAGAGCACCCAGAACCGCGACATCTCGTCGAGGGCGCCGAAGAAGGCCCGCTTGAAGACGCCGGGGAGGACCTCCTTGCGGAAGATCCCCTCGGCCTAGCCCTCGCGGACGATATGAGAGATGATGTTGAGGTATTCCGCGAACTTCTTGTTGCGGTAGTCCTTCATGAACTTGCTGCTCTGGCGGAGTTCCACCTGGATCACCTCCGCCAGGTCGCGGTTCTCCTCCACGAGGCTCAGGTGGAGCTGGGCGAAGCGCTCGAGCTTTTCCCGGGGGTCGGCGGCGGTGTTGACCTCCTGGCGCACCCGGGCGATGATCTTGCCGATCTCCTCCTCGAAGATGGTGATGAGGATGTCGTACTTATTGTTGAAGTAGAGGTAGATGGTCCCGTCCGCCACGTTGGCTTCCTTGGCGATCTCGGCGATCCGGGAATTGAAGAACCCGTTCCGGGCGAAGATGCGGATGGCCGCCTGGACGATCTTGTCGTGTTTGTCGGAGATCTTCATGCGGGCGGAGGGCGGGGGTGCGCCACATTCAATAAATGTGAATGCAGATTCATTCATTTATATTGTCCTGGCCGCCGCGTCAAGAGAAAATGGAAATTGTCAGCAAAACGGCATGTTGTGGGCTTCCCGAAGCGGTGCCGTTCCTTGACACCTGCTTTCGGGCTGGCTAGGCTGGCGGCCGAGCCAGCCCGGCCGGGGCCGGGCGTGAGCAGGGAGGGGCCATGGATCGGAAGCGCAAGGTGCTCGTCGTGGGATCGGGGGGGCGCGAACACGCCCTCTGCTGGAAGCTCGCCGCCAGCCCGAGGGTCGGGGAGGTCCTCTGCGCCCCGGGCAACGCCGGTATTCAGCGGCATGCCCGCTGCGTCCCGGTTGGGGCCACCGACCTCGACGGCCTCGTGGCCCTGGCCCGGTCGGAGGGCGTGGATCTCACCGTGGTGGGGCCGGAGGCCCCCCTGGCGGCGGGGCTGGTGGACCGCTTCCAGGCCGAGGGCCTCCGGGCCTTCGGCCCGGCCCGGGCGGCGGCCCGGCTCGAGGCCAGCAAGGTCTTCACCAAGGACCTCATGGCCCGGGCGGGGATCCCCTCGGCCGGTTACCGGGTCTTCGAGGACCTGGGGGCGGCGCTCGCCCACATCGCCGGCATCGAGACCTTCCCGGTGGTGCTCAAGGCCGACGGGCTCGCCGCCGGCAAGGGCGTGATCGTGGCCCGCGACCGCGGGGAGGCCGAGGACGCCGCCCGGCTCATCCTCGAGGCGCGCGCCTTCGGGGAGGCCGGCCGCCGCCTCGTGGTGGAGGACTTCCTCGCCGGGGAGGAGGCTTCCTTCATGGCGGTCACCGATGGGCGGACGGTGTTGCCGCTGGCCACGTCGCAGGACCACAAGCCGGTCTTCGACGGCGACCGGGGGCCCAACACGGGCGGCATGGGGGCCTATTCCCCGGCCCCGGTGGTGACGCCGGCGGTCTTCGACGCCGTCATGGAACGGATCATGCGGCCCACGGTGGCCTTCATGGACCGGGAGGGGTGCCCCTACCGGGGCGTCCTCTACGGCGGCCTCATGATCCAGGAGGGCGAGCCCCGGGTGTTGGAGTTCAACTGCCGCTTCGGCGACCCGGAGGCCCAGCCCATCCTCATGAGGCTCCGGTCCGACCTCATGGAGCTGTTCGAGGCCGCGGAGGCGGGGCGGTTGGACGAGGTACGGCTCGAGTGGGATCCCCGGGCCGCCGTCTGCGTGGTGCTGGCCTCCAAGGGCTATCCCGGCGGCTACGAGAAGGGCAAGGTGATCCACGGGCTGGAGGAGGCGGCGGCCATGGAGGACGTCATGGTCTTCCACGCCGGGACGGCCATGGAGGACGGGCGCTACGTCACCGCCGGGGGGCGGGTGCTCGGGGTGACCGCCCTCGGCGACGACATCCAGGAGGCCATCCACCGGGCCTACCAGGCGGTGGAGCGGATCTCCTGGGAGGGCATGCACTACCGCACGGACATCGGGGCCAAGGCCGCCCGCCACCTGGGCGGGTAGGCGGCCGGGGAGGCGATATGGCGGATTCGACACCCGTGGTGGGGATCGTGCTCGGCAGCGGGAGCGACCGGGAGGTCATGGAGGCGGCCCGGTCGGTGCTCGAGGAGTTCGGTGTCCCCTGCGAGATGACCGTGGCCTCGGCCCACCGCTCGCCGGAACGGGCCGCTGCCTACGCCCGCGGGGCGGCCGGCCGGGGCCTCAAGGTGCTCATCGCGGGGGCGGGGATGGCTGCGCACCTCGCCGGGGTGCTCGCAGCCCACACGACGCTTCCCGTGGTGGGGGTGCCGCTGGCCGGCTCCCCGCTCCAGGGCCTCGACGCCCTGCTCTCCACCGTCCAGATGCCCCCCGGCGTCCCGGTGGCCACCGTGGCGCTGGGCGCGGCCGGGGCGCGTAACGCCGCCATCCTCGCCGTCCAGATCCTGGCCTTGTCGGATCCCCGGCTGGCCGAACGCCTCGAGGCGCACAAGGCGGCCATGGCGGCCGCCGTGGAACGGCAGGCCGAAGAGTTGGCCTCCTGACCGTTGACCGCGGCGGATCCGGCGGGCCGCCGCCGGGGGAGCGAGGGCCGCCGGATGGACCGGACAATCCTTGGGACCTCCGTCGAGGCGGCCGCCGGCGTCCTGGCCGGGGGCGGGGTGGTGGCCTACCCCACCGAGACGACCTACGGGCTGGGGGCCCGCCTCGACCGGCCGGCGGCCCTGGACCGCGTCTTCCGCCTCAAGCGCCGCCCCCTGGACAAGCCCCTGCTCGTGCTGGTGGCCTCGCGGGCGGACCTCGAACGCCTCGTCGTCGAGATCCCGCCCGCGGCCGAGGACCTCATGCACCGCTTCTGGCCCGGTCCCCTCACCCTCCTCCTGCCCGCGCGGGCGGACCTTCCCCGGGCGGTGACCGCCGACACGGGCAAGGTGGGGGTCCGGATCTCGAGCCATCCCGTGGCGGCGGCCCTGGCGGCGGCCGCCGGGGTGCCCGTCACGGCCACCAGCGCCAATCGGTCGGGCGAACCTCCCGCCCTCACGGCCGGGGAGGTCGTCGAGCGGTTTGGCGTGGAGGGGGAGACTCTCGCCTACGTCCTGGACGGCGGGCGCACCCCCGGAGGCCTGCCGTCCACCATCGTGGACGTGGGGCCGGGCGGCCCCAGGCTGGTGCGCCCGGGGGCCGTCCCGGAAGGGGAGCTGGGCATCTAGCGGACGGCGGCCCCGGAGAGGACCTGCACCGGCCGGAGGACGTCGGCGGTGGAGCCGTTGCCGACCTGGCCGTAGTTGTTCCGGCCCCAGGCCCAGACGGTGCCGTCCCGTTTCACCACCAGGGTGTGTCCCCAGCCGGGGGCGGTGGCCACGGCGGCCACGCCCTCCATGAGTTTCTTGGGGGAGTGTCGGTCCTTGGTGTCGCCGAAGCCCAACTGGGCGTTGTTGTTGTGTCCCCAGGCCCAGAGGGTCCCGTCGTCCCGGATGGCGAAGGAATGTTCGTCGCCCGCGGCGATGGCCACCACGTTGTAGATGGCCTTGGCGGGCCAGGGCTTGTCGGCGGTGGAGCCGTTGCCGAACTGGCCGAAGTTGTTCCGGCCCCAGGCCAGCACCACGCGGTCGCGGGTGAGGGCGAGGGTGTGGTAGTTGCCCGTGGCGACGTCCACCACGCCCTGGGTGATCCGGCGCGGGGTGGGTCTCCCCGCCCGGGAGCCGTCGCCGAGCTGGCCGTAGTCGTTGTCACCCCACCCGAGGAGCCAGCCGTCCGCCTTGACCGCGAAGCTCCGGGCCTTCTCCGTCCCGAAGTAATAGTAGGACCGGGTGTCCACCCGGCTGATGCCGGCCAGGATCTGGACGGGGCGGGCGCGGTCCTTCCGGGAGCCGTCGCCGAGCTGGCCGAGGCTGTTGCCGCCCCAGGCCCAGAGGGAGCCGTCCTTCTTGACGGCGAAGGAATACTCGGCCCCGGCCGCCACGTCCACCACGCCGGTCATGACCCGGACGGGCCGGGTACGGCCGGCGGTGGTGCCGTCGCCGAGCTGGCTGGCGTCGTTTCGGCCCCAGGCCCAGAGGGAGCCGTCCTTCTTGACGGCGAAGGAATGGTAGGCCCCGGCCGCCACGCCCGCCACGCCGGTCATGACCCGGACGGGCCGGGTCCGGTTGGTGGTGGTGCCGTCGCCGAGTTGGCCGTAGTCGTTTCGGCCCCAGGCCCAGAGGGAGCCGTCCTTCTTGACGAGGAGAGAATGGTGGAGCCCGACGGCCACCACCTGGAGGGCGGAGGGCGCGGCCGGCGGGGGCGGCTGCTCCTCGGACACGGTGACGGCGGCGGGCAGGGCCACGAAGTTGGCCGAGACCTGGCCGCCGGCCTTGGCCCGGACCTGGAGGTCACCGAGGGTGACCTTGCCGGCGGCCTTGGCCGGCGCCTGGAGGACGAGTTGGCCGCCGGCGATGGAGAGCCCGAGGCCCTTGACGGCGGGAGTGGTCTCCCGGCCGCTCCGGTCGGTGAAGACGAAGGAGATGTCCCTCGAGTCCACGTCGGTGGCCTTGAGGGGGTAGCGCTTGACCTCGCCCGGCTTCAAGGCGGCGGCCACCCGGACGGGGGCGATCACCGGCGGGTCGTCCACCGGGACCACGGTGACGGAGACCCGCCGTTGGACCATCCGGCCCTTGGGATCCTTGAAGTTCAGGGCGAAGGCGTCCGTGCCGCTGAAGTCCTTGGCGGGTACGTAGGTGAAGGTGGTCGCCGTGAGCACGAGTTTCCCGTGGGCGGGCGGCGAGGCCACGGAGGGGGACACGGGCTTCCCAGTGGAGGTCTTGGCGCTGAAGGACTTCGTGGCGCTGGTGTCCTCCTTGAGGGTCAGGCGGTCTTCGAGGCTCACCGAGAGGTCGGCCACGTTGGAGTAGCTCAGCACGGGCCGCGGCTTCGGCCCGCCGGCGCCGCCCCCCGTGCCGAGCTGGCCCGCCTCGTTGAGCCCCCAGGCCGCCACCGTCCCGTCCTTGAGGAGGGCCACGGTGTGGCCCGCTCCACCGGTGGCGGCCACCACGCCGGTAGCCACGCGGGCGGGCTTGAGCACCTTGGCGGCACCGGTCCCCACTTGCCCGAATCGGTTCCAGCCCCAGGCCCAGAGAGAGCCGTCCTTCCGGACCGCCAGGGAGTGGTAGTCGCCGGCGGCGATCCAGACGGCCCCGTCCAGGACCTTGACGGGCTGGAGGCGGCGCTCGTCGGTGCCGTCCCCGACCTGCCCGTAGTTGCCGAGTCCCCACGCCCAGACGGAGCCGTCGGTCTTGAGAGCCAGGGTGTGGTACTGGCCGGTGGCCACGGCGGCCACGCGGAGGAGGACCCGAACGGGCTTGTTCTTCTTGGAGCGGGAGCCGTCGCCGAGCTGCCCGTCGTAGTTCTTGCCCCAGGCCCAGAGGGTGTCGTCCTTCTTGATGGCGAAGGAATGGTCCGGCCCGGCGGCCACGGCCCGGACCCGGGTCATGACCTCCACCGGGCGGAGCCGGGAGGTGAAGCTGCCGTCGCCGAGCTGCCCGTAGTCGTTGGCGCCCCAGGCGTAGAGCTTCCCGTCCCGGGTGACGGCCAGGGAATGGCGTTCACCCGCCGCCACGGCGGCCACCTTGTCCAAGACCTTGACGGGGGCCGGCCGGTCGGTCTTGGTGCCGTCGCCGAGCTGCCCGAACCGGTTCTCTCCCCAGGCCCAGAGGGAGCCGTCCTGGCGGATGGCCAGGGTGTGCCGGGGGCCCGCCGCCACGGCGGCCACCTTGTCCAGGACCTTGACGGGGGCCGGCCGGTCGGTCTTGGTGCCGTCGCCGAGTTGCCCGAACCGGTTCTCTCCCCAGGCCCAGAGGGAGCCGTCCTGGCGGATGGCGAAGGAATGGCCGCCCCCTGCGGCGATGATGTGGCCGGCCCCATGCTTGAGGTCGGGCGGGCCGGCGGCGAAGGAAGAGGCGGAAAGGCAGAGAAAGGAGAGGAAAAGGAGGGAGAGGGGCCGGATCGGAGATTTTTTCATCTTGCGCCTTCTTTCCGGGACCAAGGCTGCTGCATGAGATACCAGAGGCTCATTTAAAGGTTTACATCCCGGGCGTCAAGCCCGGCGGCGGCTCCCGCCCGGGCGTCTCGGGCCTGGGGGCCGGCCCGCTCTCTTTTTCGGCATCGGTCCCGGAAACCTTGACTCCCCCAGGTCGGCCCGGCGGGTGCCGCGGGGGTGCCTTCCGGAAGGCGTCTCGGTGGCGCGGCGGGCGGCGGTTCAGCCGGTCTCCGGCCCGGCGGCGAGGCCCGCCAGGCCGGTGCGCTGCGTGGCCGCCTTGGCGCCGGCCAGGGCGAGTTTCGCCGTCCGGCCGCCGGGGGTCTCCCCGAGGGCGTAGTCGGAGCCCAGGACGAGTTCCACGATCTCCTCCATGGAGATCTCGTCGGCCGGGGCGGTGGGGACGAAGCGTTCCCCGCGGCCTTCCACCTGTTCCACCAGCCCGGCCCGGAGGAGGTCCGCCAGGGCCGTGCCGATGAGGGCCTCGGTCTGCCAGAGCTGGCGGGAGAGGTCATCGAGGTGGGTCACCGTCCGCGTCCGGAAATTCCGGAGCAGCACCACCAGTACGTCCAGCACCAGGGCCAGCCGCGCGATGGGCCGAAGCTCCATGGCCCCGGGCTTGTACCGGCGCCAGACCTGGACGGCGAAGGCGGTCTCGGCCCCCAGGAGGAAGACCACCCACGCGAGGTAGATCCAGCCGAGGAAGAGGGGGACCGTGGCGAAGGAGCCGTAGATGGCGTTGTAGCGTGTCACCCCCACCTGGAGTGCCACGTAGAGGGACTGGGCCCAGAGCCACAGGAGGCCCCCGGCCAGCCCCCCGGCCAGGGCCGGGCCCCATCGCACGGTGGTGTTGGGGAGGTAGCGGTAGAACATGGTGAAGACCAGCACCACCAGGAAGAGCGGGAATATCTCCAGGAAGACCGGGGTCACGAGATGCATCGGGAGCACGGCCTGGAACCGGGCCATGAAGGCCGGGCTTCGGAGGGCCGCCTCCGTGGCGAGTCCCACCATGGCGGCCACGGGGAACCAGATCATGAGGGCGAGGTAGTCCGTGAACTTCCGGCTGAGGGGTCGGCTCTTCCGGGCCTGCCAGATGGCGTTCATGGAGGCCTCGATGTTGCCGAGCAGGGAGACCACCGTGAGGAGGAGACCGATCACGCCCACCACGCCCAGGGTGGTGAACCGGGTGCGGTCCACGTAGGAGAAGAGCTTGTCCACGGCGAGGCGCAGGTGCGCGGTGTAGCCGGGGGGCCGGGGGGCGGCCGCCGGGGCCTTGCCCGGTTCGGCCGCCGGCGCGGCGGGCCGGCCGGCCTCGATCTCGTCGATCATCCGGTAGGCCAGGGTCCGGAGCTGGTCCCCGGCGCCGAGACCCTTCGAGACGGCGGTCCCCAGGGCCAGCAGCGGCACCAGGGAGAGCACCATGGTGAAGGTGAGGGCGCTGGCCCGCAAGAGGATGGCGTCCCGCCGGAATTCCTGGGCCACGATGAAGGGGACCCGGGCCGCGCCCCGGAGGGGCTTGTGCCAGGCGGGGTCCGAGGTGTCGGGCTCCCGCCAGACCCACTCGGTGAAGGCGGCGGCCATCCCGAGGATCGGGGCGAGCGGCCCGGTCGGGGCGCGGCCCGGGCCTCCCGGTTCCCCCTTACGTTCCCCTGCCTTCTTGGCGTAGAATTTGTCGAAGCGCATGGTGCCTCCTGGTGGTGACGGCGGCGGTGGGCCCGGCCGAAGGCCCGCGGGTCGCGGCCCGCCCCCGCCGGGCCCCCGTCCGCTGGAGTCTCGATGCCGCCGCGGCGTGCGGGCCGTTGCGCCGTGCACGGGGCCGCCGGCCACGGACGGGAGCGATTCCGGGGTCGGCTCGCCGGCCCGGCGGCGTCATCTCTATTTATCGTCCGATCCGGCCCGGAGCACAATCCCGGGGCCCGCCGGAGGCGGCGGGCGGGGAACAGCGGAGGTGGTGAGCGATGCACCTGGAGACCTTCACCTTTCACGTCGAAACGGCCGCCGGTCCCGACATCCGGGACATCACCGGGGAATGCGCCCGGTGCGCGGCGGAGAGCGGGGTCCGGCAGGGGGTGCTCCTGGTCACCTCGGTGGGGTCCACCGGCTCCGTCACCACCATCGAGTTCGAGCCGGGGGCGGTGGCGGACTTCGCCCGGGCGCTCGAACGGCTGGCACCGCCGGGGGCGGACTACGCCCACGAGGCGGCCTGGCACGACGGCAACGGGCACAGCCACGTCCAGGCGGCACTGGTGGGGCCGAGCCTCTCGGTCCCGGTGCGGGACGGGCGGCTGGTGCTCGGCACCTGGCAGCAGGTGGTGTTGGTGAACCACGACGTCCGCCCCCGCCGGCGCCGGGTGGCGGTCACGGTTCTGGGCACGGCGGGGTAGGGCCGGGCCGGGATCGGCCGTTTCACCATGCCGGGGCCTGCGAAATGGCCAATCGGGCGGGCCCGCCTCGGGCCCCAAAAATCATAACATCTTAATATCAATAATAAAAATTTATTCCTCCTCTGCGGCACACCGGGTGCAAAGCCTTCCTCTGGGCGACACCTGGGGCTCGGGGCCACGCCGGAGGCCCGGGCCGGAAGGGAGGTGCAGAACGTTCGGTACCGGGCCGGCGGTCGCCGGCCTTGCAGACCCGGTGAACTCCCCAAAAAGGAAAAGAGGAGGTTTGGTTGCATGAAACGTCTTTTCGTCTCGTTCCTGATCCTCATGGGCGTGGCCGCCGCCGCGTCCCTGGCCGTGGCGGGCGGGGGCATCGACCCCGCCCACGAACTCGACACGACGTGCAAGAAGTGTCACGGTGACCGCCGCGACAAGGTCTCGTGCAGCAACGCGAAGTGGCTGGGCCACGACGGTTCGAAGGTGAGCCACGAGGTGTTCGCGGCGGTGAGCCAGTACCTGCTCGGCTCGGACTGTTCCGGCGGGAGCGCCGGGACCGGGGGCGCCAACCGCGACGTCGTGGTGATCGCCACCAACGACCTCGGCATGCACTGTTCCTGCCCCGGGGCCGAGACCTTCGTGGTGCTGCCGCCCTTCAACACCCTCAGGGCGCAGGTCTTCGAGAGGAATGGCGACAATCCCAGCATCCTCTCCAACCCGGCGGACATTCGGGTGGAATACGCCCTCGTGGAGAACACCGACCAGTCCCTCAAGAACGACCCCTACTTCCAGAACTGGATCACCTACGGGCCGAAGCTCTTCCCGGGTTTCAGCTTCGTGAGGGGTGACGGGCGCATCCAGGGCCTCACCGGGGCCACCTTGAGCGGCGAGATGGAGGCCAAGGACGGCTGGTGGGAGGTGACCGGCATCCCGGCCTTCCCGGCCCTCGACCCGAACGGGGTGGAGATCGATCCCTTCGATCCCGCCAACCCCAAGCGCAATCCCTACCTCACCGCCGAGATCAAGGTCTACGACCGGGCGACGGACCAGCTCCTGGCCCGGACCACCACGGTCGTCCCGGTGGCCTTCGGCGGCTGCTGTAACTGCCACCTCGACGTGGCCCAAGACTACGGCCGCCCCCGTACCCCCCGGGGCTCCTTCGAGGTGATGGGCATGCTCCACGAGCAGAACGGTTCCGGGATCGACATCTCCAAGATCGACCCGGACGGTGACGGCGTCGGCGGGCCGATCCGGTGTTCCCAGTGCCACCTGGACCCGGCCATGGGTGAGACCTCGCCCCCGGGGATTCCCGGCTACCCGACCTCGAGCAAGACCTTCTCCGAGGTGGTGCACAAGTTCCATGCGGAGAGCCCGGCGGTCCAGGCGTACGACCCGGACATCGCCAGCAACTGCTATGACTGCCATCCCGGAAATGGTGTCAACTGCTTCCGTGGCCACCACAAGGCCAAGGGCCTCTGGTGCACCGACTGCCACGGGGACCTCAATCGTCGCGTGGCCGAGGGTCAGCTCAAGGACCCCTGGTCGCCCAGCACCCTGCCGAAGTGCGAGGGGTGCCACTACAACACCGGCGAGGGGCGCGGATTCCAGAACGTCTTCGGCGGGAACTTCCTGAACAGCAAGGGCCACAAGGGGGACTCCGTGCTGTGTTCCACCTGCCACGGTGCGCCGCACGCCCTCTATCCCTCTTCGCTCACCAAGGACAACGCCCAGCCGAACGCGCTCCAGGGCAGCGACATGGCCATCGGGACGTGCGACGTGTGCCACTCCGGGAAGAGCAACTCCTGGGGCGTGCCGCCGCACCAGGGGACACCCGGTTATGCCGGCGGCAGTGGCGGCGGCACGGTGGACGCGGCGAAGGAGCTGGGGACCACGTGTGTGAGCTGTCACGGTGACCGCCGCGACAAGGTGTCGTGCAGCAACACGAAGTGGCTGGGGCACGACGGTTCGAAGGTGAGTCACGAGGTGTTCGCGGCGGTGAGCCAGTACCTGACGGGTTCGGACTGTTCCGGTGGCGGCGGCACGGTGGACGCGGCGAAGGAGCTGGGGACCACGTGTGTGAGCTGTCACGGTGACCGCCGCGACAAGGTGTCGTGCAGCAACGCGAAGTGGCTGGGGCACGACGGTTCGAAGGTGAGCCACGAGGTGTTCGCGGCGGTGAGCCAGTACCTGACGGGTTCGGACTGTTCCGGCGGCGGCGGTGACGGCGGTGGTGCCGACCAGGTGACCATCACCAAGGCCGAGTGGAACGGCGACAAGCACAAGCTCGACCTCAAGGCCACGAATCTGCTGGACGACCAGGCGCGTCTCACCGCGACCTACCGGGGCCACACCTACGAGATGACCTACAAGGCCGACAAGGACCGGTGGGAACTCAAGGTGGACCATGTGGACTACTCCGACACGGTGGAGGTCTGCTCCAGCCTGGACGGCTGCACCACCCACTCGGTCAACAAGAAGTAGCGGGGCCTTTCCCGGCCTCTCCCGGACCGCGAGCCCTTTCCGGGCCCGCGGTCCTTTTTCTTTTGTCCCGCCGGCGCCGGGTGGCGGCCGCGGTCCCGGGCACGACGGGGTAGGCCGAGATTGGCCATTTCACCACCCTGGGGTTGGTGAAATGGCCGACTTCGGCGGCGGGCCGGGGGGGGCGCCGGGGACCATGCTGATTTTATTGGACCTTTGGAGGCGCCCGCCATGGCACTTAAAATGCAAATATTTTTACCTCACACGTTTTGGACAATCATGTTCTGTCCCGGGATGCATCTGCCGGGACCGGGAGGGGGGTGAGACGCCGCGGCGGGGTCGGCCGCCGGAAGATCCAGATCCGTTGTGTTTCGTGTTGGGAGTGGATTTCGGCAACATTAAATCACAGTGAGGAGGTATTTGGATGAAACGTCTTTTTGTCTCGATCGCGGTCTTCGCGGGCGTGGCCGCCACCGCGTCCCTGGCCCTGGCGGATGATAATCATCCCAATGGCGGTATCGCCCCCACCGGCCCCTACGTGGTGATGGCCACCAACGACCTCGGCATGCACTGCGCCTGCCCCGGGGCCGAGACCTTCCTGCTGCTGCCGCCCTTCAACACCCTGAGGGCCCAGGTGATCCAGCGTGACAAGGATCCCAAGGTCATCGCCGACCCGTCCAAGG